>USCF01000055.1 GCA_900553115.1 uncultured Alphaproteobacteria bacterium | reverse complement strand
TATATTTAAACAAAATTATTTGCGCACAATTTGCTAAAATATTTTTTAGTTACTGCAGCAAAAATTTGCAAAATAAAGAAGGGAACTTTAATCCAAAATCTCCCTTCTTTAAATCTATTAGTTTTTTATATCTAGTATCTGTAACTAGCTGATTAAATTTTTTAATCCATTTCGGCTAAGCGGTCTGCTTGGTCTTCTGCGATTAAGGCGTCTATAATTTCACCTAATGCTTCTCCGGAAACCACCTCGTCCAGCTTATATAATGTCAAATTAATTCGGTGGTCGGTCACGCGTCCTTGTGGATAGTTATAGGTGCGGATTCGTTCACTGCGGTCGCCACTGCCCACCTGCAATTTACGTTTTTCCGAATAACTGGCGTCAATTGCCGATTTTTGGCTGTCATACAATCTAGCGCGCAAGTGATTCATCGCCTTTTCTTTATTTTTGAATTGCGAACGGTCATCTTGGCATTGCACGACAATTCCGGTTGGAATATGGGTAATACGCACTGCTGATTCCGTACGGTTAACGTGTTGTCCGCCGGCGCCTGAAGCTCTGTACACATCAATTTTTAAGTCGGCAGGATTGATATACATATCAACTTCTTCAATTTCTGGTAAAACCGCCACTGTGGCTGCCGATGTATGCACTCGTCCTTGGGATTCGGTAATAGGCACGCGTTGCACGCGGTGAGCGCCGGATTCAAATTTTAGCTTAGCAAAAACATCTTTACCGGTAATTTTTGCCGAAGCTTCTTTATAGCCGCCCAAGCCGTTTTCATTGGCGTCTAAAATTTCAAATTTCCAACCTTGTTTTTGCGAATAACGCTGATACATTTCAAACAGTACCGCCGCAAACAAGGCAGCCTCATCGCCGCCCGTACCGGCACGAACTTCTAAAATGGCGTTCTTTTCGTCATCAGCTTCTTTAGGGAGTAACAGAACGCGGATTTCTTTTTCCATTTCTGGCAGCTGTTCTTTGATTTCATAATATTCCGCTTCCGCCATTTCGCGCATTTCCTTATCTAAGGACGCGTCTTCCATCATGGCTTTATCGTCTTGCATAGACTGCGTATGCTTTTTGTAGTTTTCAATAGCGCCTACAACCGGTTCCAAAACCGACAGTTCTTTGTTGAGTTTTACCAATTCATCAGAAGAAATATTGGTAGAAAGCAGAGCTTGCACTTCTTCATAGCGGTTAACAACGTTGGCTAATTTTTCTTCAAAATTCATGCGTTTATTTCCTCAACAATATTTGCAAACTTAATATTTTTTTGTTCGCCACTATCCAAATCTTTTACCGCGGCTTCGCCTTTTGCCAGTTCATCAGAACCAATAATCACAGCCTTAAACGCATTTGCCTTGACAGCCTTAGTCATACGTTTTTTCATATTTCCGCTATAACTTTGTTCAACTCTAAAACCAGCGCGGCGCAGCTGATTGGATATCTCCAGAGCCTTATCCTCGGCATCTTCTCCCATTGGAATAACAGCTACCGGACGTGACATTTCGACATCATTTTCCAAGAGCATTGCCAAACGTTCAACACCGCAAGCCCAGCCGATACCGGCAACATCGCCGCCGCCCATTTGAGCCACCAAGCCGTTATAACGACCGCCGGCCAAAACTGTGCCTTGCGCGCCAAGTTTATCGGTTGTCAGCTCAAAAACAGTGTGCGTATAATAATCCAAACCGCGTACCAAACGATTATTTACACGGTATTTTATACCTAACAAATCTAGTCCGTGTAAAACTTTGGCAAAAAATTCTTTTGAAGTTTCATTCAAGCTGTCGGCATAGAGCGGGGCATTTTCCACCACCACTTTATCGCATTCTTCTTTAGAGTCTAAAACACGCAGCGGATTGCGCTCCAAACGGTTTTTACTGTCTTCCGAAAGTTCATCATAGTGTTCTTTTAAATATGCCACCAATTTTGTGCGATATTCGTCACGGCTTTCGGCATCGCCCAAAGAATTAATTTCAACCGTGACTTGACCGCTCAAGCCCAATTTTTCTAAAAACTCATAAGCCATGGCAATAACTTCAACATCAGCTTGCGGAGTTTCTACGCCCAAGAGTTCGACGCCAAATTGTGTAAATTGACGCTGACGTCCTTTTTGCGGACGTTCATAACGAAACATCGGACCGGTATAATAAAATTTTACCGGCAGATTTTGCTGCATACCGTTAGAAACAAACGCACGCACCACGCCGGCCGTGCCTTCGGGACGCAAAGTCAAACTTTCGCCGCCCTTGTCATTGAAACAATACATCTCTTTGGTCACAATATCTGAGGTATCCCCCAAATTGCGGGCAAAAACTTCCGTAAATTCAAAAATCGGAGTTTCAATTTCTTCAAATCCATATTTTTCCACCACAGAAGAAGCTTCTTCTACTACTTTTTTCATTTTTCTTTTAGCGGCGCCATACAAATCGTAAGTGCCGCGTACACTTTGTACTTTAGACATTTTTAATCCTGTTTCTGTTCTGCTGAAATATATTTATCAAGACTGATATTGGTCTGTTTCATTGCCGAAGCTATTTTTGTTAGCTTGCCGTCAATATAAAAATCCACGTTATAATAGCGCCCGACAGAAACTATAAAACCCATTTCATTAGGCACATCATATTTAAATCCTTTGCTGTAGATACCGCTCAGCAGCACTTTGTTTCCCTGTTTCAATTCCAGCCAAGACGGCCCTGAGAAAACAATTTGTATATGAGGAACGGTGGTAGCGTCTGAATCTTCCGTTTTTTCTTCTGCAATCGGTTCAGGCTCTGTTTTTTCTACTTTTTTTTCCGCACCTTCAACAGAAGCCTCCTGTTCAGAATTTTGGAGATTTTCACTGCTTTCTTCATTATTTACAGCATCATCAATTCCCATTTCTGACAAAGAAGAATCATTTCCCATTTCGGACAAAGAAGCATCATTTTCTTCAATAATTACCGGTTCCGGAACTACATCGCTTTCCAAAACTTCTTTTTCTTCAGGGACTTGCTTTGATTGACTATATGAAGAAACTCCGGACCATATCGCAAACACGGCGGCGATACCAATCAAGCCAATGCAAATATGCAGCAAACCAGGCCCATTATATTCAGGCGCTGATGCAGCATTTTCTTCATTAATTATTTCTTTTCCTTCATCGGCATAAGCGGCCTGACGATAAGCTTGAACGATTCTGGCTGAATTTAGCCCTAAATATTCGGAATAACTACGGACAAAACCCAAGCCATACGGCATTTGCGGCAGATTTTTTGTATCAAGATTTTCAATTGCTTCCAAATATACCTTACGGATGCATAAATCTTTTGAAACATCTCCTAAAGTTTTGCCTTTTTTCAAACGTGTATTGCGCAGTAATTCGCCAACGTTTTGAGCATCATCAAATTCTTCCATCATCAATCACCTTTTTCTTTATTTTGGGCCGGTTATAACATACTTTTTAGTCGATTGCAATAGTATGATCATAAGCATAAGCTAATAATTGCGGACGCACACTGGTTTTGGTAGATTTCAGCAAACTGCGCACATAATCAGCGACATCTTCGTTTTTCATACTTAAAATCATTTTTTTTACATTGGCGTATGCGGCGCCCGATACCGAAAGATTGCGATATCCCAAGCCAATCAAAACCATTGCCTCCAGCGGGTTGCTGGCCATTTCACCGCAAACAGAGCAATAAACCTTATATTGACCGGCCTTGTCGACAATCATTTTCATCAATTTCAAAAATGGAGCCGAAAGCACATCATAACGGGCGGTAAGCCGAGGATTTCCACGGTCGCAGGCAAAAACAAACTGATACAAATCATTTGTGCCTACCGAAACAAAATCGACCTGTTGCAAAATTTCATCAAGCTGAAACAGCACAGACGGTACTTCAATCATTATACCGACGTTGACTTTTTCTGCTGTTTGGTGACCGCGCTGTTTTTCGCGCTCATATTCCAGCATTAATGTTTCTTTGGCTTCCAAAAATTCTTCACAAGTTGATATCATTGGAAACATGACATTCAGCTCTTTTCCTGCAGCCGCACGCAGCATAGCGCGAATTTGCTGCCGCAAAATGGAGCGCCGGTCAAGCGTGATACGAATAGAGCGCCAGCCAATGGCCGGATTATCTTCTTTAATTTCTCCCCAATAAGGCAAAAATTTATCCGAACCCACATCTAAACTGCGGAAAATTATTTTTTTATTATCCAAAGCCTCAAACAAACGGCTATATTGCTTGCGCTGGCTTTCCACATCAGGCATTTTATCGGCGGACATAAAAGTTATTTCCGTGCGATATAAGCCTATTCCGTCACAATGAGTCGGCTTTATATAATCATAATCCAAATCCAATCCGTAATTCAGTGCCAAATTAATTTTGATATCATCTTTAGTTTTGGTTGTTTTCGAGCTCAAACTTTCCAATTCATCAAAAATTTTCTGCCGTCCGACAGATTTTTTTTGATATTCAGCAATCAGCTTTTCGCTTGGATTTGGATATAAAAGTCCCTCATCACCGTCAACAGCCACAATTTCACCGGCTTTTACTTCTTTCAAAACGCCGTATATTTTGGCTATAACCGGAATATTCAGTGCCTTAGCCACAATAACCACATGCAAAGTAGGAGAACATTCTTCAATCACTAATGCCTTGATTTTAGCATAGTTATAGTCCATTAAATCAGCCGGTCCCATACTTTGTGCTATAATCACAATATCTTCATCGCTAGAAACAAAATTACGCTCTACATCGCCGCCAATAAAAGCCCGCAGTCTGTCTGAAACATCGCGTAAATCATAAAGTTTTTCTTTAATGTACGGGTCATTTGTACTAGAAAGCCGTCCCCACATATCTTCATAAACATGTTCTACGGCTGCTTCAGCGGTATATCCTTTAGCAATATCGGCGCTAATTTTTTTATACCAGCCTTTATCCATGGCGAACATACGGTAGGCTTCCATAATTTCGGTAGTGTTCCCCATATAACTGCCGGCTTGAGCTATTTTTTTATCAATATACTCCACCATTTTGCGTCGGCCTTCGGCAAGTTTGGACTGTTCAAGCTCTACATTATCGGCAAAAATATTAACCAGCTCGCGCTGACGATAATGCAACACGGCTTTGCCTACGCCATAGCCTTTATTCATACTGACACCGCGCAAAACATCGCGAACCACAATACCTTTTTCACGGATAATCTGGTTTTTATAATCTTCAAACATTCGGGACGATACTAAATCAACCAGCGGCAAACAAAGAGTTTCGATTTCTTCAATTTTTGCATCGTCATATCCATCGGCATTATGTTTTAGCAAAACAATTACACCGATTGTAATATGTAAACGAGTTATAGGAATGCAGATTTCTGAAATATTTTTTGCGCTATCTGTTGAAAAACGAACAATTTTACTGGAAGCGCTGCTACCGATAATACCTTCTTCATAACGGATATTATTTTTGTATTCGTCCACATTGTAACGCCCCATCAGTTCCAAATAATTTTCATCGACGGTAGCGTATAAAAGAGCGCCGTCCGCTTTTAGCGAATCGACCAAAGATTTAAGAATTCTATGGATTTTTTCAGGCACAACAGATTTTGCGGATAATTCTTCGCTGATAATTTTTTGAATGGCCAGAGCCTCGCTGACAATGCCCGATGTATTCATTTTAAAATCCTGTGTATTTCTAAATTATAGTTGCAACAATACATTTACTGTTTATACTACTTTTTACTTTATGTAAACACAAAAAAGGAGAATAAAATGGCTAATACTTATAAACGCGGGCAAAATGATAGACGTCCTTGGGGTACATGGGAAGTTATTGATTGCGGCGATGGTTTTTGCGTAAAACACATTGTGGTTGATCCAAACGGGATTTTATCATTGCAACTGCACCATGGCAGAGCCGAACATTGGAATATTGTGCGCGGCACTGCAACAGTGACACTAGGTGAAGAAATTATTGAGAAAAAAGCCGGTGAATCTGTGTATATTCCCGTAGAAACCAAGCATAGAATTCAAAACACCACTGCCGAACCGATGGAATTTATTGAAGTTCAAGTTGGCGAAAATCTTGATGAAAACGATATTGTCCGCTTTGAAGACAAGTATGGACGCACAAAATAAACTTTTTGTGCATAAGTCAGGCATTTTGAAGAATCCCTCTTGAACTTTTTAAAAGGTTAATGAATCCTTAACATAAAGTTTGGAGGGATTCTTTTATGTTAGAAAATTTTGATTATTCTACTATGCAAACAGGCGATATCATGGTTTCGGCTTGCCAAGAATTGTTGGAAGGAAATGAATCTCGTCATGAGCTTTGGGGCTATATGCTGCGTATTGAAAATAATTCTAATGAACGTATACGTTTACTGGCTAAAGACTTGTGCATTACTGACGAAAACGGTAACAGCCGCTGCTTGCCGAGTTTGGGTTTTAACGGTGAATTGCCGGATTTGGAACCTGGTGAATGCTTTGAATTTGAAGATACCGCTCAACTTGACGGTGCTGCCGCAGTTATCTATGGCTATTGCAAAGCTCTTACCATAAAAGGAAAAGAACTCAAAATTAAATTACCGGTAATCAATTTGAGTTCTTCTAAAAATTCTTCAGTTTGTTTCTGCTGATTAATATTCTGTAATAGAAGTATTGCCTTTTATATACATGTTCAAATATTTTTGAATATTCATTTCCATATGTTCATCAAAAGCATTAAACAATTTTACAACCATTTCATTCCAATATTTTTCTTTGTCTTCAATGTTGGTGTCGATTGGCATGCTCAGCTCGCGATAGGCTTCAACAGAAGTTTGAGCCGATGATTTGTTATCGGTAACTTTGAGTAACACACTCAGATTAGCATGATATTTTAATCTATCTTTCTGCAGCAGCTGTTCAGCTTTTTCTTCTTTTTCGGTTACGCTAGCGTCTTTAATAATAAATTCTGCTACGCGGTCAGACGAATAGTCAACGGCTTCCAAGCGTTCATCAGCCCAAGTTTTGGCTGTTTTTTCAATGGAAATCGGGAATAAATGCTCAACATTTGGACGAGTAAAAGATGGGGTAAACTCAGATT
>USCF01000054.1 GCA_900553115.1 uncultured Alphaproteobacteria bacterium | reverse complement strand
GTTTTTATTGTTATATAAAATTTTTAGAATCATTCTAATTTTGGAAAATAGATGACAAAACAAAAACGCTTGATTTTAGATATTATAAACAACGCTTGCGCTCATTATACGGCGGAACAAATTTTTGCTGAAGCAAAAATGATAATGCCGTCGATTGTGCGTGCTACTGTTTATAATAATCTCAACGCGCTTTTGAAAGAAAATCGGATTCGTAAAATTTGTTTGTCTGGTCAAGTTGACTGTTACGACAAAATTTTACCGGAGCATGATCATCTTGTTTGCGCCAAATGCGGAAGAATTTCGGATATTGTTGTTGCGGGTGTCAAAGAAGATATAGAACGCCAATTGAAAGGTAATCTGATTTCTTATAGCCTGAACATCAACTATATTTGTGATAATTGCAAAAATGTAAAAGGAACAAAAAATGACTAATAAATATCAAGGTACGCAAACTGAAAAGAATTTGCAAACCGCTTTTGCAGGTGAAAGCCAAGCCCGCAATAAATATACTTATTTTGCCAGTGTTGCTAAAAAAGAAGGTTTTGAACAAATTTCGGCTTTGTTTACCAAAACAGCCGACAATGAAAAAGAACATGCTAAAATGTGGTTCAAAGAATTAGGCGGTTTGGGCAATACAGCCGCCAATTTACAGCAAGCTGCAGAGGGTGAAAATTATGAATGGACCGATATGTATGAAGGTTTTGCTAAAACCGCAGATGCGGAAGGTTTTCATGATTTGGCCGAAAAATTCCGCGGTGTTGCTGCTATTGAAAAACATCACGAAGAAAGATACAGAGCTTTGCTGAAAAATGTTGAAACCAAACAGGTTTTTGCTAAATCCAGCGTGAAAGTCTGGGAATGCCGCAACTGCGGACATATTGTGGTTGGCACAGAAGCTCCGGCAGTTTGTCCGGTTTGCGCTCATCCGCAAAGTTATTTTGAAGTTAGGGAAGAAAACTACTAGTAGACTAGAAGGTATTTTTAAAAGCCTCAAGGATGGAACCTTGAGGCTTTTAGATTATTTTTCATTCCAAATATTTTGATAAATCGGCTGCCAACCGGAATTATGCGATGCCTTGGGAACAATGGTAACAAGCTCAGAATTTTGAACAAAATTTTCAACCAGCTGCGGCGGAATTATATCGTCATTTTCACCCACATAATGGTGCTGCGGTATTTGCAAAAATTGCTGTCGATAATTTTCTAGATTCATCGATTCTGCAAGCGGCAAAACATGGTGGTAAGCGGTCCAATTTGTATGGTCGAGATTGCCGCCGATAGTTATGATTTTTTTTACATTCAGTCCTTGTTTTGCCGAGGCAATTAAACCGGCAATTTGCGCTCCGCCGGAAAATCCGATTAAAATAACCTGTTTATCGCGGGCAATTTTTTGTACGGCCTCAAATTCTGAGTTTATAATTTCCGGCGCAAAACGAGCCGTCGTCCAATGGCGTTGGCTGCAAATGCCGTTCATAATAAATTGGCAGGGACGGGCTAAATAGATAATGTTTGGGTTGGTATCTCCAAAAGCCAGTTCACGCATAATAGTTCCGTGCGGTGTTGGGTCTGATGACGGGTATCCATGCGCGTTAAAGGCATAACCGTCACCCTCAATATATATTTTATAAACAGCATTTGGATTTTTGATTTTTTGCCATGATGCAATAGTAAAGTTAGAAGTGTTTATTTCTTCATACTTAAATTCCGGCGGAATCTTTACGCTATGGCAGCCGCTTAATAAAAACAATAGGAGTATCAATATTCTTTTCATAAAAAGTAATATATAATGCTTAATGCAAAAAGAAAAGCTCTTTTATACGACAAAAAAGATGACAAAAAACTTGCGTTTTTCAATAAAATATCCTATATATAATATAGGGTAAAAAGGTGAGTTAAAATGAATTTGAAAAATTGGGTAATGAGCACATTATTAGGTATTAGTCCAGTAAGTACAACTAATGCCGAACCTATACGTACAGATAATAATACTGCCAAACCTAAAACTATGGCATTGAAAGATACTCTGCAAGAAAATCTGAAAGATACGGCAAAGACATTATCTGTTGACAGTGTCAGAACTAATTTGGCCTTTAACCATTTTCAAAAAGCCGAATATGATATGTTGTGTTTGATAGCTCACTGTGAAGGAGTGCGCCTGCGTTCATATTGGGATAATAAAGGCAAGGCTTGGACCATTGGCATTGGCAACTGCTATCGTCCCGATGGCAAAAAAGTAGGACCTGGAGACGTTATTCATTCCAAAGAAGAGTTACTGGCCTATTTTAAATCGATTACGCATAAACATCTGTTTGAAAATATGAATAAATATTTGCCGCTGATGAAAATGAGCAAAGATGAGATAGCGGCGGTTGGTAGTTTTTTGTTTAATTGCGGACCTGGATTGCTGCGTAAAAAGGATAAAACGCCGTCTGATTTTTCTAAACAACTGAGTAAATATATTACCACTAAAGATGGAAAAGCTGCCGAATTTGTTAAAAGCTTTATGTTAGAACATGTAAAAGCAAAAGGTAAAACATTGGTGCCATTGGCAAAACGCCGTGATTTAGAAACCAGAATTTTGTTTGGTGAAATTGTTATGGATAATCAAGGTGAAATGAAATTGGAAAATTCAGTTAACTTTAGTAGAGTGCCGTTAGGCGGTATTTATAGTGCCGGAAAAATGTCTTTGCCGTCGGATTCTTTGGAACTTAAAAAAGTGTTAGATACTATGCCGGGGAGAAATTTGACGGATTCGATTAAGTATGAACTGAACAGAATGACACAAGCAAGACCGCGCAGGGGTAGCCGCGGCCGTTAAAAGGATATAATAATGCAATATAAAATGGATTTAAGCGAATTTTCGTTTAATAGAATAAAAGCCGGACGCAAAGTGGATATGCGTTTGTTTGATAAAAAGCGTCAGAGCTTGAAAATTGGCGATGTGATAGAATATGAAAATTTAAATAATCCGCACGAACATCTTTTGTGTCAGGTTTTGGGAACAGCTGTGTTTGATAATTTTGGCAATATGGTGGATTGTTTGACGCCGCAGCTGTTGGGTTATGACAACAAAGAAGAAGTTATTTTGCGCTTAAACCGCGCTTATTCGTTGGAACAGCAAAAAGATTTTAATGTAATGGCGATTTTTATTCAAAATATTACATCGACACCGGTCCTTACGCGTGAAGCTTATTTTGAACGCTGAATTTCTTTTTATAAAATGTAGTTGCTAACAAAGTTTTTACATTCTTGACTTATGATTAATAATAAGCAAGGAGGTAATAATGAAAATCTTGGCTTTTGATATCGGAGGAACAAAAATTTCTTCGGCGGTAGTTTCGGTTTGCGGAAAACTGCTGGGTGAAAAAACTGTTTGCGCCACACCTAAAAGCGCGTATGAAATTGAAAGTTATGTTTTGCAGCGGCTTAATGAAGAAGAGTTTGACGGAGTGGCGATTGCTACGGCCGGAGTTGTTTATGATGAAAAACTTTTGGCTAAGCCTCATAATTTAGCGAGCGGGTACGAAAATATAAATTTCCACAAGCTTACATCTAGGCCGGTGTTGCTAGAAAATGACGCCAATGCTGCTTTGTGGGCGGAATATAAACTCGGTTCTTTAAAAGGCACAGAACATGCTGTTATGCTGACTTTAGGAACTGGAGTTGGCTGTGGTATAATCTGTGACGGTAAAATTTTACGCGGCAAAACCGGGGCGGCCGGCGAAGTTCCGTTTTTGCTTGCCGGCGGAGATTTGGCTGCTTTGGCGCGTAAATATGGTTTGGAAGAAAAAGATTGTTTCGCTTTATACCGCCTGAAAAATGAATATAATCCGGCGGCACAAAGTGCTTATGAAGAGTGGCAAAATCGTCTGATTGAAGATGTGGCGTTATTAAATAGTATTTTGGACACCGAAGCGGTGGCCTTATCCGGTAGTTTGGCCGAAATTGTTGATTATCCTGCGGTGGAAAAGGCCATCAATGAAAAAGGCTATCACAATCCTTTGCGATTGAGTAAAGCTACATCCGGCAATGACGCCGGTTTGATTGGGGCTGCTCTGCTGTTGAAAGATAAAGTCAATGGCTAAACTGCGCATAATTGGCAATATGACCGGAAATTCTATGGACGCCATTGATGTGGTGCTTACTGAATTTGACGGCGACAAAATAAAAGATATTTGCAGCTTGAGTATACCTTATAGCCTAGAAGAAAAGCGTGAAATAGATAATTTGCGCCAACGTATTGTAAAACAGCAGCTTACGGCAGACGAACTTATTGAAGACAACAATTTTTTATATGTGCATAATAAATATGTTAACGGAGTTGCAAACGCAGTTAACGAGCTTTGCCGGCAAAACAATATTGCTAAGAGCAGTGTGCAGGCAATTGGCTTCCATGGCAAAACCTTGGATCATAATCCGCCGTCTTTGGCAAAAATCAATGGAACGCATCCGTTTACAACGCAAATGGGATCAGCGCAGCTATTGGCAAATTTAACGGATATTCCGGTTATAAACGATTTTCGTTCGGCTTTGCTGATGAATGGTTTTGAGGGCGCTCCATTGGCGGCTCCGCATAATGCGCATATATCCAAACAAGAGGGCGACGGTTGTTATATTAACGCCGGCAACACCGCAAATTTGGCATGGATAAAAAACGGTGTTTCGCAAATCAGCTGGGACTCCGGTCCGTTCAATGAATATATAGACTGTTTTGTGTTGCGTTATAAAGGCGTTGCGTTTGATAAAGACGCACATTGGGGTCTGCAAGGTAAATTATTGCCGGAGTTGTGGCAAAAACTTTTTGCCTTAGGTCAACAATTTTATGAGTTAACGCCGCCAAAATCCGGCGATCCGGCTTTTTATAAAACCGAATATCTGTTTAATTATATAGAAAATGAATACGGCAGTCCGGCGGAAAATGAGCAAGTTTTTTGCGATGTTTTGCATACGCTGGAATTTTTTGCCGGCTATCTGACAGCCTATGCGGTGGCTTCAACGCCAAAAGTTATAGAGTTGACAGCCAATTTTATACTTTTTGGCGGCGGCTGGAAAAATTTGGTTGCACGTCAGAGCTTTGACAATATTTTGCTTGGAAAAATGCCTGTATTGCATCAGCACGCAAAACTATTTGCAGATTTTTTTCAAATGCTGGAGAGTAAACCAAATATCAAATATTCCGACTTGGGAGAGTTTATGGAGGCGCGTTTGTTTGCGGATTTGGCAAGATATTATTTAGAACGCAAAACTTGGAATTTGCCGGAATTGAAAAATTATGCTGAAAAATTAATATTGGGCAATATGCGGCGGCCACATGAAGCTGCTGTTGATGATTATTTGAGCAAGGCTTCTCGAGGTTGGCAGAATAAAATAAATTTTTGAGGAGATAAAAATGAAAAAAATTTTAGTATTGTTGGGTTTGTGCTTGTTTGGCAGCAACGCCATGGCGCAAATGAGCGATTCGCTGGGAGCATTAATAATAGATGGTGAGCTTTCTACCCAAGGCTACCAAGCGGTTGGACAAGGGCAAAGAGCATTAAATAGAATGCGCTTTCAACAAGATTTAGGAATGTTGGTTTCAGAAGTTCAAACAACATATTTTGGAAATTATGCCGGTTTGAGTAAAAATGGTTTGAATTTTAGCGGCTTTTCCGGAATTGATTGGAATGTTGAAGCTTCTGATGACGGTGGATTTTATGTTATTTTAAATGGCTTAGATAACGCGTCATGCTTTGTTTGCCAAAGCGGAACCGGTGCTCGTAAAGTCGAAATCAATAACGGTGGCAGCTGTCAAGCCGGAGCTAACAAAGTTAAATTGCTTTTTTAGCAAAATCCAATAATTCGTTACGGGTCAAATTGAAGTTGCTGTCAATCCATTGCTGTTCCAACAAGGCAAGAGTTTGCCCGATTTTTTCACCGGAAGCGATGTTGTGTTCTATTAAATCGCGCCCTCTCAGCGGAAAAATAGGTACAACAGCGTCTTCAACTTCTTGCAGAACATTTGCCGCTTTTGAGCTATCAATATTATAAATTGCTGCTGTGAGCAAGATTTTATCCAAGCAGAAAGTTTTGCCATAACGATAAATAAAGCGCAGACGCTGAGTCGGCGTTGATATATTCTCGGGCATAAGGTTGATTTTGGCCCAACTGACAAAAATATCTTTTTGTTTTTTAGAAAAACGCAATGTTCGGGCTATGTTTTCCGCCTCAGAAGAATTAGGCTGATAAAACACAAATAACCGACGCAGGAAGTTTCCTTCATATTTCATATCTTCCACTAGTTCTGTTAAATGCTGCAACGCCTCAAAGTGAGTCGATTTACTAGGTAGAAAATAGCTGAGAATTTCTTTTTCAAAGATTATTTGCATGGTTTCGGCAACTTTTGGCGTAACCAGTAATTTAAATAGTTCATCTCTTACTCGCTCAATAGATATGGTACGCAAACCGTCTTTATTGTCAACACAAGCTTTTAATGCGTTTTTATCAATAGGTTTTTTGCTGAAAATTGAATAAAAACGGAAAAAACGCATAATGCGCAAATAATCTTCTTTAACACGTTCATCAGGATTCCCGATAAAACGTACAATACCGTTTTCCAAATCGGTTATGCCATTGTAATAATCGAATACATTACCATATAAATCTGCGTATACGGCGTTTATGGTCAAGTCGCGTCGGGAGGCGTCAACGCTCCAATCATCAGTAAATTCAACTTCGGCGTGGCGGCCATCGGTTTTGATGTCCTTGCGCAAAGAAGTAACTTCAAGCACTTGATTATCCATAATAACGCCGACGGTGCCGAATTTCAGCCCGATAGGAATGGTTTTTATGCCATAATCCTGACAAGCCTCAACCAATTCATCTGGAGATAAGTCGGAAGCCAAGTCCAAATCAAAATTATTATGTCTGCCCGCCAAAGTATCGCGCACTGCACCACCGACAAAACGCAAGGTTCCGCCATGAGCTTCAACCGCGTCAAACAATCTGTATATGCGCTTAGAAGTCAGCAGTTTTGACATATCTATCCTATTTTCATAACAAAAAATCCTTTCAATAATTATGGGGTAGTGTATATTATACACTTAATATAATCCCATAAA
>USCF01000053.1 GCA_900553115.1 uncultured Alphaproteobacteria bacterium | reverse complement strand
GCGGTTATACGGTCCCCGACGAATTCCTCGTGGGCTATGGCCTCGATTATGCGGAGGAATACCGCAATCTGCCGTACATCGGTGTGCTCAAGCCTGAGATCTACGAATAAGGGCCAGCTGCTCCTGGAGCAAAAGCTCTGAGACAAAGGAGGACAATGGATTGAATAAGTTTCTACGCAATGTAGGGTTCTATCTGCTCATCATCCTGGTGGCAATCTCCGTCATCGACTACTTCTCGACGAAGAACACGAACCGCCAGGAAGTGGAGTACACGCAGTTCCTGCACAAACGCGGCGATTTTAAACGCAAAGATTTTAAACGTGATTCAAAAGAGGATAAAAAAGGCTATAAACCGCATCGTTCAAAATTTGGCGAGCGCCCAAAAGAAGAGCGTAAATTTAAAGAACGCAAAACTTTTAAACGCGACACCGAAAACCGCAAGCCTTTTCGCAAAAATAAAGCCACAGAGAACAAAAACTTTGAGCCCAAAGCTCCTCGTAAAATTTTAACCCTCAAAAAATAGGTGGCTTATGGCGGATAAACATATTGATTTCAAAGTTGATTACAAAAATTTATCAGTATACAGTGAATTTAATACTGATAAGCTGCAATATCCGCTGATACTTTCAATACCTCACAGCGGCACTTGTTTTCCGCCTGAATTTTTACAAAATGTCCGCTTTGACGAAAAAATTTTGCGCCGTAACGAAGATTTATTTGTTGATGAGCTGCTTCAAAATGCTATCAACAAAGGCTTGACCGCTATCAAAATGAATATCACCCGCATTTTTGTAGACTTAAACCGAGACAGACTAGAACTTGATCCGGCAATGTTTTATAATTATCCCAAAGAAAAAGATATCCTTTATGACAAACACTGCCGCGTTGGATTAGGGGTTATACACCGCATTAATTTTAAAAGAGAAAATCTTTATGACGGATTGCTTGATTATCATGAGACCGAAGAACGTTTGAGCAAAGTTTATGACGTTTATCACAATCGTTTATTACAGCTTATCAATAAATGCCTAAAAAAATTTGGATTCTGCGTAGTTTTAGACTGCCATTCCATGCCGTCAAAGATTTGTTCAATTATTGATGACCGCTCCGGCATAGACGTTTGGTTGGGTAACCTATTCAGCCAAAGCTGCCCGCAAGAATACAGCGATTTTTTAGCCGCACAATTTTGGGACTATAATTATAATGTGCAAGAAAACTGTCCATATTCCGGCGCCTACATCACATTCAACTATTGCCAACCTCGCCGCAAAATGTATACTTTGCAACTAGAATTAAACCGCTCGCTCTACGCTGATGAAGAAAAACTCTGCAAAAATGAAGACTTTACCGAAGTTGCCGATGAAGTAAGCTCTGCGATTGTCAACTTTGCCGAATATTTAAAACGCCTTTAATCAAACATTATTGTCAAAAATAACCAAAAGTCCCTTCCTGAAAGGCAAGATAAAATTTTACTGCCGCTTGAATTTTGTAAAAAAAATGAATTTTGATGCAGAAAAGGGGTTGACTCTGACAAATATCACGCCTATAATCCGCTTAATTTTGAAAAGTGGTGATCAACTTTTTGAATGTATTAATTAATTGAAAGTAAATGGAGATTAAATTTGGCTCGTATAGCTGGTGTAAACATTCCAAGTGCCAAGAGAATTGAAGTCGCACTGACTTATATCTTTGGTATTGGTAGAAAATCTGCTCAAGATATTTGCGCAAAGTCAGGAATTGACATGAACCGTCGTGTTAGTCAGCTTTCTGATGAAGAAATCATGAAAATCCGCGAAGTAATCGACAACGGATACCTTGTAGAAGGCGAATTGCGCCGTGAAGTTGGTACCAACATCAAAAGATTGATGGATTTAGGTTGCTACCGTGGTTTAAGACATCGTAAAGGTCTGCCTGTTCGCGGTCAGAGCACAAAACAAAATGCTCGTACCCGTAAAGGTAAACGTAAAACCGTTGCGAATAAGAAGAAATAAGTGAGGTAAGTGCAAATGGCTAAAGCAATTCTGAAAAAGAAAAAAGAAAAAAAGAATATCACTTCCGGTGTAGCTCACGTTGATTCTTCTTTCAACAACACAAGAGTTACAATCACGGACGCTCAAGGTAACACTGTTTCTTGGTCTACTGCAGGCGCACAAGGTTTCAAAGGTTCTAGAAAATCTACTCCTTATGCTGCTCAGGTTGCCGCTGAAGAAGCTGGTAAAAAAGCTCAAGAAAATGGTATGAAAACTTTGGAAGTAGAAGTTAAAGGACCTGGGTCAGGAAGAGAGTCTGCAATCCGCGCATTGCAGGTAATCGGTTTTACTATCACAACAATTCGTGATGTAACCCCAATTCCGCATAATGGTTGCCGTCTGAGAAAAAGACGTCGCGTCTAGTTATTATTTTGGCACAGGCCTTTATTCAAGGCCTGTTGCCGTGTTTTTTTATATGTACATATAACTTATCAAGAAAAGGACAAAACCGGTGATTCAAAAGAATTGGCAAGAACTTATTAAACCAACTAATTTGCAAGTTACTCAAGATGATGCAACTCATAAAGCAAAAATAGTGGTTGAACCTTTAGAGAGAGGCTTCGGCCTGACTTTAGGTAATGCGTTGAGAAGAGTTTTACTGTCCTCATTGCAAGGCGGTGCTGTTTCCGCCATTAAAATTGACGGTGTTTTGCATGAATTTTCTGTAATTCCTGGCGTTCGCGAAGACGTTACAGATATTGTGTTGAACATTAAAGAGTTGGCTGTTGCCGTACACTCTGACAGCGCAAAAACAATGACATTAAAAGCTGGAGGTCCATGCGTGGTTACTGCAGCTATGATTGAAACCGGTCACGATGTTGAAATTATGAATCCGGACCATGTAATTTGCACATTGGATGCCGGTGCAAAAATCAATATGGAATTAACTGTTACTACCGGTAAAGGTTATGTTCCTGCTTATAACAGCAAATCTGCCGATGCTCCGATTGGTTTGATTGCCGTTGACGCAATTTATTCTCCGGTTACCAAAGTTTCTTACAAAGTTGAAAACACTCGTGTTGGTCAAATTACCGACTATGACAAATTGACCATGAATGTTGAAACAAACGGTGTTGTTTCTCCGGAAGATGCAGTTGCATTGGCAGCTCGTATTTTGCAAGACCAATTGAAGCCGTTTATTAACTTTGACGAGCCAGAAAACGAATCTGAAGATGTTCATGAAGAATTACCGTTTAACCGCAACTTGCTGCGCAAAGTTGACGAACTCGAATTATCTGTTCGTTCTGCAAACTGCTTGAAAAACGACAATATCATCTATATTGGTGATTTGGTTCAAAAAACCGAAGCAGAAATGCTGCGCACTCCAAACTTTGGTCGTAAATCTTTGAATGAAATCAAAGAAGTATTGGCTAAAATGGGTATCCACCTTGGTATGGAAACACCGGGTTGGCCACCTGAAAATATTGAAGAGTTGATTAAACGTTGTGATGAACACTTCTAAAAATTAAAAGTTCTTAATGAGCTTTTAGAGAAATAAAAAGGGAGGGAGTCTAGTTGGACTTCCTCTTTTTTTGTGATAAATTTAGGTCACTCTTAGCACCTCATGCCGCCTTATAGGCTGAGGCAGACTAGAGAATCCACGGCTTTTTTGCCAACAGCAACGTATTAACTTTTTTTGCGCTGTGTACAAACTAAAAACAAAACAGCGGCATACTCCATAAAGCAATGCGAATAATGGTGCAGATAAAGGCAACTCTAGTTCTGAAGAAAATCCTAGTGTACATAGAAGTACATGAATTTTCTGAATGAACGTAAGTTGCCTTTAGATGGGCCGTTAGGCGCGTTGCTCTTGCCCCTTAAGAAACTCGGATAGCGTGCGTAGATGCGACGGAATTTTTAAGCGACGTGTACATAATAGTACACGAGCGCAAAAATCCCTAGCAGATACCAGCTAGACGAGTTTCCTTCTAAACTTCATCTGCAGAAACCAACATCGAAGTACTTGTCAGTAGAATAATTAGCGTTGGGGCGGAAACAGCAAGCCAAATCGGAATATATCCGTTTACACCAAAGGCATATACGACTTGCGATGAAAAATATACAATAAATCCTACTGCTATGCTTAAAACAACTCGCATTAAGATTCCAGAACCTCGTTGGGTATTTTGCAGCATAAAAATGGCGGCAATCATCATCATACCGACAAGTAAAAACGGTGACACCCAAAGACTGAGATAACGCATCCAGTGCCGACGAGCAGAAAAACCTGCCTGTTCATAAAAGGCTATAGTTTCCGGCAGCTGCCAAAAAGAGATAGCGTCAGGCTCAATAAAGTTTTCTTTAATACGTTCCATATTGATTGAAGTTTGATAAGCATAATCCATCAAAAATTCAACAGGCTTACCGCCTTCCAGCACCTTAACGTCTTTCAAATGAAAGGTATTGCCTTCCAAAGTGGCAAAATAGGCTTCGTAGCCTTTGAGAATTTTTGCATTTTGACCAAGTTCGGTAATGCTGACATCACGCATCCACAAAGTATTATTTTCCTGTCGCAAAGTTTTAGCCTGAATCAGCAAAACCTTACCTTCGCCCACCGATTCGCGTATCCATAGTCCTTTACTTGAAAACAACACTGCGTTTGGGTCATGCGTATCCAATCGATAGTCCAAAACCTCGTGCCATTCAAACATCTTGGCCGCTATCGGATTAAACAGCATTGTATTTGCCAAACCAAGCAAAAAAGTAGCTATAATCAACGGCTTCAAAAAGCCAAACATAGAAACACCGGCCGAACGTATAATCACAAACTCATTGTTTTTACTCAAACGCCAAAAAGTTATCATCGCGGCCACCATCATCACAAACGGCAACACAATTTCCACGGTTTTAGTTACTCTCGTCACCGCAAACTGAGCGGCAAACCACATTGTCACATCATCGCGGCCAGAAATTTTACGCAATGTTTCTATGGAATCAAACATTAAAATAATGCCCAAAATAGCAAACAGCACCATAAAGAAATTGCCCAATAATTGGCGATTAAGATAGCGGCTTAGAATAGCAAAAAATTTCATTTTTTAGTCCTGTGATTCAACTTGTTCATCATTAAAATACGGGTCAGACAAATAGCGTTCAATGCTATCCGGTAAAATCACAACAATATTTTTACCAGCCATTTCATCTCGTTTGGCCAAATTTATTGCTGCCGTCAAAGCCGCTGCTGCAGAAACGCCGACCGGCAAGCCTTCATTTTGCGCCACAATTTTAGTCATATCCAAAGCGTCTTTACTACTTACTTTATAAACTTCGTCAACCAATTCCGGACGATATAGCGGCGGCACAAATCCAGCCCCAATACCTCCGATTCGGTGTGCGCCTTTCTGCCCTCCGCTCAAAACCGGACTTTCTGCAGGTTCAACCGCCAGCACATACAAATCCGGAATGCATGATTTCAGCGCCGATGCAATACCGGTGATAGTTCCGGCAGTTCCGACGCCGCACACAAGCGCGTCAACGTTTCCGCCCGTATCTTCCATAATTTCCACACTGGTTGTCAGCTGATGTGCTTCTACATTAGCCTGATTTTCAAATTGTTTGAATTCTATCAGATTTTCTGAACGAGCTTTCAGCATTTCCACTTTACGAATAGCGCCCGCCATACCTTCGGCAGCAGGAGTAAGCAAAACTTCGGCGCCAAACTGGCGAATCAACGCAATTTTTTCATGCGCCATATTTTCCGGCATTACAATAACCAATTTATAGCCACGCTCGGCGCAAAATGCCGCCAAACCAACACCGGTATTGCCCGAAGTCGCTTCAATAAACACCGTATTTTCATTAATTTTGCTAAACGGCGCCTTATTTATCATATTCAGAGCGACTCTATCTTTTACAGAAAAAATCGGATTATAAAATTCGCACTTACCAATAATATTAGCCTGACACTCAAACTTTTTCATTAGTTTATTGAGTTTCAGTAAAGGAGTATGCCCAATCAAATCTTCTATAGAATCATATATTTTTTGCATTATGTTAGCTCCTTCTCACAATCAGATTTTTAAAACCATTCCGCTGCGTTTCATCAAATTGCACATTAGAAACCATAATATCTTCTATCAGCTGCCAATTCAGGAGACCGCTGTCAATTTGAGCATTTTCGACATCATAAACTTTAAACGTCTGCACATCATTAAAATATTTACCGTTTTCTTCTACTTTTGTATGTAAAACAAAACTAAATGTCGGTGTTTCGGTTAAAGATAAATATTCTTCTGTCGGAAAAGAAAACAACCCTGAAATTTTATCATATTGACACAGCACTAAATTATCTTTTGCCACCACCGAATACGAAATTTCGCGCTTTTGAGCTTTGTCCGCTTCAAAGAAAAACACCGCGCCGTATTTATTGATAAAAGGGACTTTAGTCATGCTCGGCTTCTTTCTTCAAATTTTCAACAAATTGAACCAATCCGGTCTGACGCACGCGCTTCATCCGTTCTGCCGAAATAATTTCACGCACGGTTTCAACTGTTTGGTCCACATCAACATTTACAACCACATAATCGTATTCCGTCCAATGCGCCATTTTTTCCAAAATCAGCCCCATACGTTTATTGATAATTTCCTTGCTATCTGTGCCACGCCCTTCCAAACGGCGGCGCAACTCGTGAATAGACGGCGGCAAAAAGTAGATAGACACCACATCATCGGGAGCTTTTGCTTTCATCTGACGCAAGCCAACCCAGTCCATATCAAACACCACGTCTTGCCCCACGTTAATAAAACTATCCACTTCGGAGCGCAGGGTTCCGTAGCGTGAGCCATATTGAGAGTCCACATGCTCATAAAAAGCATCTTGTTTTAGTAACTCATCATATTTTTCATCACTGATATAATAGTAATCGACACCATCTTTTTCGCCCTCACGCGGCTTGCGTGTAGTAGCTGAAACTGAAAATTTCAGATTATTGTCAAGCGCCATAAGTTTTTTGATTACCGAAGTTTTTCCTGTACCGGACGGCGCTTCAATAATAAACATGGCACCGCGGCGAACTTTTTTTAATGTGTCGATAATATCAGTCATTTTCTTCCTCTTGTAAAATAAACGTAGCTATAATATAAC
>USCF01000052.1 GCA_900553115.1 uncultured Alphaproteobacteria bacterium | reverse complement strand
TTATTTTGCGCGAGAAAAATAAAATCCTTGAAAAGTCAAGGATTTAGAGGTTTGGCAAAAATTAAAACTTAGGACTTAAAATTTAGTCCCCAATCGCTATAGCGGGCAGGGTCATTGCCCCAATTTTCACGTACTTTTACAAATAAAAACAAATGGATACGCTCTTCTAACAGTTCTTCAAGCTCTAGTCGGGCCGCTTGTCCGATTTTTTTTATCATAGCGCCGTTGTGACCGATTATAATCGTTTTGTGACCGTCGCGTTCAACATAAATTGTCATTTCCGCGCGAATCGAACCATCAGGTTTGTGTTCCCATAATTCAGGTTCAACCGTCAAAGCATAGGGAAGTTCTTGGCGCAAATTCAAAAACAGTTTTTCGCGAACAATTTCAGCCGCCAGCAGCTTTAACGGCATATCCGACATTTGTTCTTCGGGATAATACCAAGGGCTTTCCGGCAGGTTTTCGGCTAAATATTCATAAAATTCGGTAATGTGATCGCCTGACTGTGCCGAAAACATAAAGACGGCGTCAAATTGAAACAGGTTTTCAAACTCTTCTTTCAACTCGTTTAGTCGTTCTTGTGGCACGAGGTCTATTTTATTAAAAGCCAAAACAGCATGGGCTTCACGTTTTATCAGTTCATCAATAATCGCCGATGTTTCTTCATTCATTCCGCGTTTGGCGTCAACTACCAATACGTTTATATCCGCATCGCCAAACCCGTTCCAAGCAGAAGCCACCATTGCTCTGTCCAGACGGCGCTTAGGCGCAAAAATCCCAGGGGTATCCAAAAAAATTATTTGCGTGTTGTCATAGATGCCAATACCTTTGATTGTGGTGCGTGTGGTTTGGGCTTTGGGCGATACAATAGAAACCTTTGAACCGACAAAATTGTTGGTTATGGTTGATTTTCCGGCGTTAGGGGCGCCAATCAAGGCTACAAATCCGCAGCGAGTTTTTTTCATGTTATTTATCCATTAATTCCAAAAGATGTTGTGCGGCCAATTGTTCTGCCGCTTTTTTGTTTTTCCCTTGACCAAAAGCAAATGTGGTGTCATCTAAAGTGACTTTAACCTTGAATATCGGCTCGTGCTCGCTACCTTCTTTGGCTATCAGTTCATAAGCCGGCGACGGTAGGTGCTGGGCATGAAATTTTTCTTGCAGGCTGGTTTTGAAGTCTTTTTTAGAACCGTTGTCAGATTTATCAATCAAATTTTTCCAATTGCGTTCAACAAAAGAAATGGCTTCTTCAATATTTGAGTCGATATAAATCGCGCCAATCACAGCTTCGCCAACATCGCATAATACATTTATACTTTTCACCGTTTCGGCGTCTTTGGCTATAATATAGTTGTTCAAATGCAAATTCTTTGCCACTTCGGCAACAGCATCGGCGCAAACTAGTTTTACATGACGCTGCGCCAGCTGCCCTTCGCGGTCGTTTGGAAACATTTTAAATAAAAGATGAGCCATGGTCATTCCTAAAACTCTATCGCCTAAAAATTCCAAACGCTCATAATTGCGGTGTTCGTTACCGGTTACACTGCTGTGAGTCAGTGCCTGCGTCAGCAGTTTTGGATTATGAAAATGATATTGTAAAATATCTTCCAGTGATTGCATATTTAGTAAATTCCCATAAAAAATCGGTTCCAACGAATGGCTCTAAACCAAGTCCATGGTTCGTATATTTCGCCTTTGTCGTTGTGAGAAAAGAAAATAAAACGTGCTTTGCCGACTAAATTTTCTTTGGGCACAAAACTAACGCTAATGCGGCTGTCGTCTGAACGGTCGCGGTTGTCACCCATAACAAAAAATGAGTCTTGCGGAACTTCAAAAACATCGGTGTTGTCAACAATGCGTTCGTGGTCCGAAATTTCAATAATCTTATGTTCTTTTCCTTCTGGCAGAGTCTCTGTATATTGGTGATAAAATTCAGGCATATCAACATATTCATCAACAATATAGCGTTCAGTTTCGTGGCGTTCCAACATTTTGTCATTGATATACAAACGTCCTTCAATCACTTGAATTTTATCTCCAGGCAGCCCGATAATTCTTTTAATAAAGTCGGTATTTGGTTTGTTTTGAGGACGGAAAACAACAACATCTCCGCGCTGCGGTTCGCTATACCAAACACGCCCTTCAAACAGCGGAAGTCCAAAAGGAAAAGAATATCTGGAGTAGCCATAAGTGTATTTGCTGACAAACAAATAATCGCCTACACGCAGGGTTGGATACATTGAGCCGGAAGGAATTCTAAACGGTTCAAAGAAAAAACTTCGGATAATCAAGGCAATGAAAATGGCTAAAAACACAGTTTTAACGTTTTCCCAGAAAGCGTTTTTGAAACTAGTGTTGTCCGATGACATAGAACTTGGTTTTGAGGTCAAAGTATTTTTAGTGTCAGTCAATTTATTCCTCGTTGTCATAATCTTCATCATCTTCAATTTCATTATCAAGCATTGTATCGTCTTCTTCAGGCCCTTCTAGCAGTAGATCATCGTCAAATTCTGATTTTTTACGGCGTCCACGGCGTTTTTTGAGCGGTGTGCGGCGTTGCAAAGCGCTGATGACATATTGTCCGGAAACTTTGTATAAATCTGCCAAATGGTTATTATACATATGGTCTCCGTCTTCAATCATGGCAAAATCAATTTCAACATTGCGCTGCTGATTTAATTTGTGAGCCATTTCTTCAACCTGATACGGGCTGACAATTTCATCTCGTCCGCCTTGTACAATTAGACCAGAGGCAGGGCAAGGAGCTAAAAATGAAAAATCTTTTTCATTGGCCGGAGGAGATACTGCAATAAAATTATTGATGTCGGGACGACGCATCAATAGTTGCAAACCAATCCAAGCGCCAAAAGAATATCCGGCAATCCAGCATTGTTTGGCGTCAGGGTTCATATTTTGCAGCCAATCCAAAGCGATGGTTGCGTCTGAAAGTTCTCCAGGACCGTCTTCAAATTGTCCCTGAGAGCGTCCAACGCTGCGAAAATTAAAGCGCAAGACCGAAAAGCCCAAATCCTTAAAACAGCTAAATAGGGTGTAAACAACTTTATTGTTCATGGTTCCGCCATATTGCGGATGAGGGTGTAGAATCAAAGCAACCGGCGCATTTGGACGTTCACTTTTATAATATCTGCCTTCAAGTCGGCCAGCATGACCGTTAAATAAAACTTCTACCATTTTTTTTCCGTTTTGTTACTTTTATTTAATATATAATGTGCTACATTAAATAAAAATTGTTAATTTTATAGGAATATATCACACAATGAATTCAAATTACAAGATAATTTTAAAAGACATTCAGGCAATTATGGATAGAGATCCGGCAACACGCAGTAAATTGGAGGCTATTATTTGTTCTTCGGGGCTGCATGCCATAATGGTTCACCGCTTATCACATTTGCTGTGGAAGCATGATTTTTTCTTGGCAGCGAGAATAATATCGCAAATAGCTCGTTTTTTTACAGGAGTGGAAATTCATCCCGGAGCGCAAATCGGCGAGGGGTTTATGATAGACCACGGTATGGGCGTTGTTATTGGTGAAACAACGATTATTGGTAAAAATGTGACACTTTATCACGATGTTACTTTGGGTGGACGTAAACTTTATGATGAAAACGGCAAAAAGTTGGAAAAACGTCATCCTACCATAGGCGATAATGTGATTATTGGTTCCGGTGCGCAAATTTTGGGACCGATTGTTATCGGCAATAATGTTAAAATTGGCTCCAATGCTATTGTAATAAAAGATATTCCGGATAACAGCACGGTTGTTAATAATCCGGCGTATATCGTTAAAAAATCTACTGATAAAGGTAAAAATTTTTGCGCTTATGGTATTGAAAACGATGATATATCTATAAAGCCGGCAGAAAAGAAAAATAAAAAAGCAAAATAGACTTGGCTTTAAGATTTTTTTCTGCTATATTTAAAACAGAGGAAAATATAATGAAAAAGATATTGCTGATTTCGTTTTTTTGCGGAACTCTGACAAGCGTTAGCTTGGCGCAGGATTTACCCATTAATCCGTGGGCAAATCCGACGAATAACACTGTTAAAATAACAAATTCAAGCAAAAATACTAAAGAAAAAGAGATCAAAAGACAGCCATCGGCGATGGAAATTTGGGCCGAAAGGCGTTCGGCTGAAGTCAGAAAAGCGCAGCAAGAAAATCAGCAAAGAGCTTTAGCAAAGCAAAAAGCTCAGGCCGAACAGCTTAAAGCAATGGCTAGTCAAAGATCTTCAGGTGGTGATGACGGTGATATTTTAGATGAAATCGGCAATCTTTTTTCCGATGATAGTTCCAAACCGGCAGCAGCTCCTGTCAAACAGCAATCTTCATCTGACGGCGATTTTATGAAAGAATATAATGATTTAATGAATAGCTATGAAAAAATGAAAAAAGATGCAGAGCGGTCTGTAAACAAAGCTAAGCGCAGTGTAAAAGGACTGACTAATCTAAATAACATAGAAAAATCGATTGATGATACCTTGAAGAGTTTGAAATAAGGGGAAAAATTATGAAATATTTATTGTCAGTATTTGTATTATCTTTGCTTTTATGCCAAAATGTGGCGGCTGGAGAAATTACTCGCGGAGTAAAGCCGGAAGCAAAAAAAATTTCTACGGGAAACGCCAATTTTATATCTCCGACAGATATTCTTGAAGCTACCAGACCAATGGAGCAAGATGTGCAGCAAATTTTAAATACTTACTCCGATGCTCAGCTTCGTCAATATGTGGTAGCTCTAAATAAATCGCAGATTTTGGCGGCAAAACAAGCAAAAACCGCTGTCCCAGCCAAAATCAGCAACTCAGTTTTGCAAGACAGAGAAAAAATGGCTGAATATCTGCGCTCATTTTATCAGTATAAATACTAAACAAAAATGAAAGATGTTGAATTTAAAATAGAAAGTCCATTTGAACCGTCAGGAGACCAACCGCAAGCCATAAAAGAATTATGCGAAGGCGTGGAAAGGGGAGAACGTAACCAAGTTTTGCTTGGTGTTACCGGTTCCGGCAAAACGTTTACTATGGCAAAAATTATTGAGCAATGCCAACGTCCGGCGTTGATTATGGAACCTAACAAAATTTTGGCGGCGCAGCTCTATGCAGAAATGAAAGAGTTTTTTCCTCACAACCGAGTAGAGTATTTTGTGTCGTATTATGATTATTATCAGCCGGAAGCATATATTCCAAAAACAGATACCTATATAGAAAAAGATTCGGCAATTAACGAACAAATAGACCGTATGCGCCACGGTGCAACCCGTAATGTTTTGGAAGAACGCGATGTGATTATTGTGGCGTCGGTTTCGTGCATTTACGGCTTGGGCAGTATGGAATCTTATTCTTCCATGGTGTTTCAGCTAAAAGTCGGCGATGTGGTGGATATTCACGATGTCAACAGACATTTGACCGAACTTTTGTATGAACGCTGCAGCGTTAATTTTGTACGCAGCACATTTAGAGTACAGGGAGATACCTTGGATATTTTTCCGGCGCACTATGAGGATAGGGCTTGGAGAGTTTCTTTTTTTGGCGATGAAATAGAAGAAATCTATGAATTTGATGTTTTGACCGGCAAAAAAACTCGTCAGCTTGATGAAATTACCGTTTATCCGGCCAATCACTATGTTACGCCGCGTCCGGCTCTGTCGCAGGCGATGACGCATATTAAAGAAGATTTAGAAATTCGCCTCAAGCAGTTTAAGGTTGAAGATAAATTGCTGGAGGCTCAGCGTTTGGAGCAGCGCACTCGTTTTGATTTGGAAATGATGGACACCACGGGACATTGCAAGGGAATTGAAAACTATTCGCGCTATTTAACCGGACGAGCCCCAGGAGAGCCGCCGCCGACTTTGTTTGAATACTTCCCGAAAAACGCTTTGCTGTTTATAGATGAAAGCCATATTGCCGTGCCGCAAATCGGCGCCATGTATCGCGGCGACCGCAACCGTAAAATGACGCTGTCAGACTATGGCTTCCGGTTGCCATCGTGTTTAGACAATCGCCCTCTAAAGTTTGAAGAGTGGGATAAAATGCGTCCGCAGACCATTTTTGTTTCGGCCACCCCCGGAGAATGGGAAATGGAACAAAGCAAGGGCGTGTTTTCGGAACAAGTTATTCGTCCGACTGGTTTGACCGACCCGTTGTGTATTGTGCGTCCGGTCGAAAATCAGGTTGATGATTTGATGGAAGAATGTCGTAAAACCGCCGCTAAAGGTGAGCGTGTTTTGGTGACGACATTGACCAAAAAAATGGCGGAGGATTTAACCGAATATCTTAAAGACAACGGCGTCAAAGTTCGCTATATGCACTCGGACATAGACACTTTGGAACGTATAGAAATTATCCGCGATTTGCGTTTGGGCGTGTTTGACGTGTTGGTCGGCATCAACCTTTTGCGCGAAGGTTTGGATATTCCGGAATGTTCGTTGGTGGCGATTTTAGACGCCGATAAAGAAGGCTTTTTGCGTTCTACCCGTTCGCTGATTCAAACCATCGGACGCGCCGCGCGCAATGCCGAGGGCAGGGTGATTCTTTATGCTGACAAGATGACGGATTCAATTAAAGTTGCCTTGGAAGAAACCGAGCGCCGGCGGAAAAAACAAACCGAATATAACATTGCTCACGGTATCACTCCGCAGACCATTAAAAAAAGTATTTCTTCAACCCTAAAAGAAATGACGGAAACAGATTTTGTAAAAGATGAAACAAAAGATGTTGAAAAAATCAAAAATATTGAAAAAATGACCAAAGAATACACAAAATTGATGAAAGAAGCAGCGCAGAATTTGGAGTTTGAGCAAGCCATGATATATCGTGACAAGCTCAAAGAGTTGGAAGTTCTTTCTCTAAAACTATAGTTTTTTGAGGAAACTCGTCTAGCTGGTATCTGCTAGGGATTTTTGCGCTCGTGTACCATTTTGTACACGGCGCAAAAAAGTTAATGCGTATTAGCCTCATTATCCGAGTTTCTGCTAGTTAGGTGTTATTTGTGCTCGTGTGCCACTTTGTACACGTCGCTTAAAAATTCCGTCGCATCTACGCACGCTATCCGAGTTTCTGAGAGCAGAGCAACGTGTCTAACAGCACATCTAAAGGCAACTTACGTTCATTCAGAAAATTCATGTACTTCTATGTACACTAGGATTTTCTTCAGAACTAGAGT
>USCF01000051.1 GCA_900553115.1 uncultured Alphaproteobacteria bacterium | reverse complement strand
AACGAATAAATTTAATTAAGTGCGTGTTTTATTGGTACTTTCGCAACAAGCCAGACATTGTCGCTGCACTAATCAATGAATTTGTGCAAAAACATATTAAGCGACTTGAAGATTTTCGCAACGGGAAAAAAGAAGAAAATTTAGATGTTTTAGCGGATATGATGTTGCTTGCTTATCATTATATGAAAGCGAATCCGCTGGAATATAAGTTTATCTTTTTTATTACCTGTCAAATGGAATGGAGCGAAGCTATTTTGGTAAAAATCCGCCCTTTGGTGGAAAAGACCAAAGTGGTTTCCCGTAAAATTATGATTGACACATTATGTGAGCTTAAAGAAAATAAAAAAATAAGAGCCGATGTTGATGTTGAAAGTATTACGGAAATTTTGCAAGCTCTATGGATGGGGCTCTTAGAAAACTATTTGGCAAAAAGAATGACTCTGGATTTTGAAAAAACAGTCAGACAAGGATTTAATTTAATTTTTAACAGTATAAAAATGGAAGGTGTAAACAATGAAAATTAGTTCTCCAAACATTAAAGGAGCCATTGTTAGAATTGCAATCTTATTGGTGTGCATTTCTATTGGTTGGTATTTAAAAGGACGCTTGTCGCCATCTGCTCAGGGAATGGGCTATGGCATGGGTGAAGTTTATGTCTTGGCGCAAAAGAGTGAAACCAAAGATATCACTTCGGCCCAAACCAAAATTTCATATGTTGAAACAATAAACGAAGTAAACATTTTGCCGCAAGTTACCGGCACGGTAGAAAATGTGTTGTTCCAAGAAGGTAAACTTGTTAACGAAGGCGATGTTTTGTTTGAAATAGACCCTTCTAAATATCAAGCTGCTTATGATTTGGCAAAAGCACGCCTTGACAGCGCCAAAGCAAACTTGGTAAGAGCAGAGCGCGACTACAATCGTCAGGTAAAATTGAGCAGCGAAAAATTTGCATCCAAAGCAACTTTTGATTCTTCTCAAAGCGGATATTTACAAGCTAAAGCCGCAGTTGAAGAAGCACAAGCCAACTTAGATGTGGCCAAGATTGATTTGGACAACACAAAAGTAACAGCGCCTATCAGCGGACGTATTGGTAAAGCCTTGGTAACTAAAGGCAACTATGTTGTTGCATCTAATCAGGTATTGGCAAAAATCGTGCAAATCAGCCCGATGAGAATTTCTTTTTCTTTGACGGATAAAGAAGTTTTGCAAGTTAAAAAGATGGGACATAAAGCTGAAGATTTAACCGCTCGCATCACTTTGGCTGACGGCGAAGTTATAGATGAAAAGGTTGTCGATAAATTCTTAAACAATGAAATAAATTCTTCCACCGCTACTGTTTCTATTTTTGTAGATGTAGATAACTCCGACCAAAAATTGATTCCGGGAAACTATGTTCAATCTGCTATTTTGACCGGTAAACCAATATATTCTGTTGTGGTTCCGCAATCTGCCTTGAACTATGATACTGACGGCGCATTTGTTTATATTGCTAAAATTGATGAAAGCAAAAGCAAAGAAAATGAACTGCATGGCGTAGCAGAACAGCGTCGTGTTGTTTTAGGCGATTCAATTAACGAAAATGAACAAATCATTATTAACGGCTTAAAAGAAGGCGAATTGATTGTGGTTTCCGGTACGGTTAAGATTCAAAACAATTCTCCGATTAAAGTCGGTGTTTTAGAAAAATAGGATAAAAGAAAAATGTTTTCTAAATTTTTTATTGAAAGACCTCGTTTTGCCGTAGTAATCGCCATTGTTATGGCGTTGGCAGGCTTGGTTTCTGTATTTACTATGCCTATCGGCATGTATCCGGAAATTGCACCTCCGGAAATCCGCGTATCAACCGTATATGTTGGCGCCAGTGCCGAAACTGTGGCTAAAAACGTTGGTATTCCGCTGGAAAAGAACATTAACGGTATTGAAAATATGCTGTATATGTCATCTTCTTCTTATAACTCCGGCGCTTACCAGCTTTCCATTGCTTTTGAAACAGGTACAGACCCTGATTTGGATCAAGTAAAAGTGCAAAACCGCGTACAGCAGGCTTTGAGTTCTTTGCCGTCAGAAGTGCAAACCTATGGTGTAACTGTAGAACGCCGTTCTTCAGATATTTTGGCGTTTATGCAGGTGACATCTCCAAAAGGAACATACGACAGCAACTACTTAAACAACTACGTTGAAAATAATATTAAAATTGCTTTGAGCCGTGCTTATGGTGTGGGCGAAGTTAATATTATGGGTTCGGCAACAAGTATGCGCGTATGGATTGACGCCGACAAAGTTGCTGCTTTAAACATTCCGGTTTCGGCGATTAAAGCCGCTATTACCAGCCAAAACGTTCAACCTTCTTTGGGTTCTATCGGTTCGGCTCCTGGTGACGGCAAGCAGGTTTTGGTATATTCTTTGGAAACTCAAGGCCGTTTGAACGACCCGAAAGATTTTGAAAATATCATTGTGCGCACGGCCGAAGAAGGCGGATTGGTTCGTCTGAAAGATATTGCCCGCGTAGAACTGGGTTCGGAAGACTATTTGATGAATTCCACCGTTGACGGACAGCCGGCTGTGTCTATTATGATTAACAAATCATCCGGTGCAAACTCCATTAACGCCATGAAAGCCGTTCGCGCCGAACTGGCCAAATTGGAACGTTTTTATCCGGAAGATTTGGAAGTAAAAATCTTTAAGGATACGACCGAATTTATTTCTGCCTCTATTGAAGAAGTGTTCTTCACATTGTTTTTGACATTCTTGTTGGTGGTTTTGGTTTGCTATGTATTTTTGCAAGACTGGCGCGCAACTTTGGTGCCGTCAATAGCTATTCCAGTGTCTATTTTGGCCACATTCGCCATGATGAAAACTTTGGGATTTAACTTAAACATTTTAACCTTGTTCGGTTTGGTACTGGCTATTGGTCTGGTAGTTGATGATGCCATCGTGGTTGTTGAACGTACACTTGCTTTGATGCAAGAAGAAAAAATAAAAGCCAAAGAGGCAGCCATAAAAGCAATGAGCCAAGTTTCCAGCGCCGTTGTAGCCACAACTTTGGTATTGCTGGCAATTTTTGTACCAATCGCCTTCATGGGCGGTATTACCGGTAAGATTTATCAGCAATTTGCTATCACCATTGCCTTTGCCGTAGGTTTTTCTGCCGTAAACGCATTGACTTTGTCTCCGGCGTTGTCGGCAACGTTCTTACGTCCGTTTGAACAAAAAGAAACCGGATTTTTGGGTTGGTTTAACCGTTTTATTCAAGGAACAACCAATAAATATCTGGTGGCTGTCGGCTATATTGGTCGAAAAGTAAGTGTGATTGTGTTTATGCTGCTGATTTTGTTTGGTCTAAACGCATTCTTTATCAAAATCACTCCGACATCTTTCTTGCCTGACGAAGACCAAGGCATTATTATGGTCAACGTTCAGCTGCCTGAAGGTGCGTCAAATGTCAGAACCAAAGCCGTAAATGAAAAAATGCTGGCTGCCATCAAAGACCATCCGGCGATTGAATCCGTGATGACAATGGAAGGCTTCAGTATTATGGCTGGTCAAGGCGAAAACGTAGGCTTTGCCGTTATTTCCTTGAAAAACTGGGCTGAGCGTAAAGGTGATGATATGTATTCTACCAATGTTTTACGCAACCTTATGGCTAGAGTTTCAAACTTTTCAGAAGCAAAAATACAAATGTTTGAAATGCCGGCTATTCCTGGGCTTGGTTCAACCAATGCTATGGATTTCAAAATTCAGGCGGTTGACAACACAGATATGAAAGACTTGGAAAAAACAGTAAATGCGTTTACGCGTAAGGCTATGGCTTTGCCGCAAATTTCATTGGCATATTCAACCTTTAACGCGCAAACTCCGCACGCTTATATTGAAATTGACCGTGAAAAAGCCGAATCTTTAGGTGTGGCAGTGGGTGATATTTACAGCACCTTACAAACCTACATCGGTTCTTCTCACATCAACGATATCAATATTGGCACACAAGTTAATAAAGTTAAAATCCAAGCAGATTGGAAATACCGTAAAGACCTTAACAGCCTGAACAAAATCTATGTTCAAAGCGGCAAAGGAGAAATGGTACCGCTGGGAAGTTTGATTAAGATGAAAACTGTGCTGCTGCCACGCGGTATCGATCGCTACAACCAATATCCGGCTGCAACCGTAAACGCAGTTGCCGCCAGCGGGTACAGCTCCGGCGAAGCAATGCAGGCTTTAGAAGATTTGGCTACTCAGACTTTGCCTAAAGGCTATACTTATGCTTGGTCTGGTACTAGCTTGCAAGAAAAGAACAACCAAGGACAAATTTTCTACATCATTGCATTTGCCGCTTTGTTTGCATATTTGTTCATGGTGGCACAATATGAAAGCTGGATGATTCCGCTGGCCGTTATGCTGTCTGTTTTGACGGCTATGCTCGGCGCAACCTGCGGTTTGTTTGTAACCAATATGTCATTGAGTATTTACGCTCAATTGGGTTTGGTGCTGCTGGTTGGTTTGGCCGCTAAAAACGCAATTTTGGTGGTAGAATTTGCCCGTGAGGCTCACCTGGAAGGCAAATCAATTTTGACATCGGCTTTGTATGGTACGCGCGAACGTTTCCGCGCCGTGTTGATGACTGCCTGCACCTTTATTTTGGGTGTGGCTCCGTTGGTATGGGCAACAGGTGCATCGGCCGGAAGCCGTGTGGCTGTTGGTGTGCCGGTGTTCACAGGTATGGTTGTCGGAACATTAGCCGGTTTGATATTCATTCCATTGATGTATATCTTAATCCAAACCATTACCGACCACAAAAAAGTGAAAGGCAAAAATGCAGAATCTAAGGATTAAAGCAGCACAAGCACTGCAATCCGTGTTAGAGGACAAAGTCTTTTTCGGGGAGCTTAAAAAGCAATTCTCCGAAAAGGATTTGCCTTTTACCAATATGTTAGTGTTAACCGCACTGCGGCGTTATGTGGCGCTGCGTGCGGTTTTGCACTCTTTTTTGAATAAAAAAATTTCCCATAAACATCGTTTTGCCGAATATCTGCTTATATTGGCGGAATGCGAAATTTTATATATGCAAACTGCTCCATATGCGGTTATTAATGAAACTGTCGACAATATCCGCAAAATCACAGACCGTTTTCTTGGCGGATTGGCCAATGCGATTTTGCGCATTATATCGGCACAAAAAAATGAGTTGTTGGAAAAAATAGAAAATATTAATCCGCTACCAGATAATTTTTTATCCCTATTAAAAGGTTATTCAGAACAAGAAAAAAAACTGATTGCGCAAAGTGTTTTTTGCTTACCTCCTTTGGATATAACAACAAAAAATTCTCCAGCAGAGTGGGCAGAAAAATTACAGGCAGATTTATTGCCAAACGGGTCTCTTCGTTTATATAATAATCCTAAAATCCAAATGCTTGCCGGTTATAACGATGGAATGTGGTGGGTTCAAGATGTTGCGGCAAGTTTGCCTGTACAAATACTTAATGATGATTTGTCCGGCTTAAAGGTTTTGGATTTGTGCGCAGCTCCTGGTGGAAAAACAGCTCAATTAGCCGCCCGCGGAGCTTTTGTCACCGCTATTGATATTTCGGCCGAACGTTTAGAAACTCTAAAACAAAATATGAAACGTTTGAATCTTGAAAAAATTAAAACAATAGCTGCTGATGCTCTAGACTTTTTACAAAACAATAGCGAGCAATTTGATATCATTTTGCTAGATGCGCCATGTTCGGCAACCGGAACATTTCGCCGTCACCCCGAAGTGTTGCACCTCAAAACAAAAGATGATGTAAATCAGCAAGCCGCTTTGCAAAAACAGTTGCTTGATAAATGTGTTAACGCCCTTAAAATTGGCGGAACATTAATTTACAGCACCTGTTCAATTGCAAAAACCGAAGGTGAAGAACAAATTGCTGATTTTATAAAAACTCACAAAAACTTTCAAATTTTACCTATTTTACCCCAACAAATCTCAAAGTTTGGCACTTGGAACCAGAATTTGATTACTCCGCAGGGATATATCCGAACGTTGCCGTTTTATGAAATGGCTAAAAATGGCATGGATTCTTTCTTTATTTGCAAATTGAAAAGAATAATTTAACAAATTAGTTTTATATTGACTTTATGTTGGAGGAAAAAGTCAATGATTAGTTTGAATTTAATTGTTTTTGTAGCGTGTTTACTCGTTGGTTTATTGGGGGCAATGTTTATATATACTCCGATTGCCAATAAATATACGCAAACTTTTGAGATTAAACCGTATATGCTGCCGTTCAGCTACATATTGGTGTTTTATATTTGCGGAACGCTGGCAATTTATTATCTTCTACCCAATAATGATTTTATCCAAAAATTAACCGCCACCAGAGCCTTGGTTCCTTTAGTTTTGGCAGCGGTTATTTTTGTTTCCTCTATGTTATTTTCCAGAATAACGCTCGCGTTGATTACTTTTACTTGTGTTGCTTTTACCGTGTGGTTGCAGCCGTTTGGCGAAGGTTTTCCCTATCCGCAAATTCCAGTTTGGGCAGCCAAAATTTTATTGACCCTATTTTTTGCTGTGTTTTGTATTTTTTACGGCGTAATGAACAGTTTGCCGCAAATTATGGCTGTACCAACAATTATCATACTTTTTGCAGTTTCAGTTTTATCTGCTTTTTCAGCGGCTCCTGCCTATTTAGCTTTGAGCGCTGCATTGCTTATTGGACCTCTGCTTGGTTATCTCAGTGTTAATTTAAACATCATCAGAATTCCTTTTGACAATGGTTCTTGCTGTGCTTTAGCTTATTTAGTGGCCAACATACTACTACTTGACGTAAGTGAGTTTAGCTTTGGCTCATGTCTCATTTTTACCAATGTTTTTTGGGCTGAATTATTGGTTGCCATGTGGAATAAGTTTATTATCATTAAGTCAGGTCCTTTATATGAACACACTTTATATTATCAAGCTGCAGAAAAATTTAATATGCGAGTTCTTTTGATAAATATTTCACGAATCTCAGCTATTGGAATGTTTATTGGCTGGTTTCAACTTTATGCCATAAATCAATATTCTTTGATTTTGGTCAGTCTAGCGGTTTTGTTGTGGCTAAATTATAACTTTTTAAATCCGACTGAAACAAAAAATATTAAGCAAATAAACAAGCAAATGCTTGCTGATATAAAAGAAAATATATTTGATGTAAAAAATTATTTATCAAGTTTTGG
>USCF01000050.1 GCA_900553115.1 uncultured Alphaproteobacteria bacterium | reverse complement strand
AATCTCCTTGCCCGCACGCTTCTCGATGCGCTGCAGCACCTTGGCAGCTTGGTCAAGCTTGCCGCCAGCGGCCATTTGGTGGAAGCCGCCGAAGCTTATAAAAAATCTTTGAAACTGAAACCGGATTTAAAAGAAGCATATTTCAGTTTGGGCAATGTTTATTGGCAATTAAATCGTAAGGCAGAAGCGGCCGAGGCCTTTCAAAATGCATTGAAGCTTGATGCCGATTATTTTGACGCTGCCTCAAATTTAGCCGAACTCCAAGATGATGAGGAAGGTTTGAAAAAAATAGTCGATAGCGGAGTTGCTGACGCCCGTCCTTCTTATTATTTGGGACGTAGTTTGTTTGCAAAAGCAGAGTATGCGGCCGCGGTAACTGATTTGCAAAAAGCTAATGAATTAATGGAGGCAGATGAAATAAAAACTTTGTTGGGCGAATGTTATTTGGCTTTACAGCAAAGTCAAAAAGCTCAGGAGTTGTTTTATCAAGCCATCAACCTGAATCCACATAACGCCCAAGCCACGTTGCATATTGCCGACCTTGAATGTGAAAATGGCAATTTTGCCATAGCCGAAAAATTTTATCGCAAGACCATTGAAAATGATATAAACAATGTTCAGGCGCACGCTAATTTGGCTAATTTGCTGTGTAAAAACAAGCGTGTGCTTGAAGCGTTGGAAGAATATCGGGCGGCGGTGCGTTTAGCGCCGGAAACGCCTGAATTGAGCTATAATTTGGCTATAATTTTGAAAACAGTAGAAGAATACGAGCAGGCTTTGGCTTTGATGTTTAACGCTTTTTATCTGGCGCCGCAGCACACGGATTGGAGTTTGAATATTGCCGAAACCATCGTGCTATTTCAGGTAAAAGCGCCGGAAAAAGCTTTGAAAATTGCGGAAAACTGGTATAACAAAATGCCGGAAAATATTGTCGCAAACCATTTGTGGTCGGCGTTGAATGGCAAAACATCTGCTAATGAAACAGAATATAATCGTCTGTTGTTTGATGTTTTTGCCGAAAATTATGAATCTGTGCTGCATAATATAGATTATGCCGTGGTTGATAAAATTGCCGAAATAAAGCCGGATTTAAGCGGTAAAATACTAGACTTAGGCTGTGGCACCGGCTTGGTCGGACAAAAGCTGAAAAATCCGCATAATACGTTTTATGGAATTGATTTATCAACAGCAATGCTTCAAAGAGCTAAAGAAAAAAATGTTTATGCCAATTTAGAAAAATCCGAAGCTTTGCGATATTTGCAGCAGCATAAAAATGAGTTTGCCGCTATTATTGCCGCCGATGTCTTTTGTTATTTTGGCGATTTGCAACAGCTTTTAGAAGCCGCTGCTCCCACGCCAATAATTTTTTCGGTAGAAACAGATATGCAAACCACAGCTTATCAAATTCAGCCCAATGGTCGCTATAAACATAATCCTCAATATGTTGAAAGTTTGTTGAAACAGGCCGGATATGCTAATGTAAAAAGCTATCCGCTGGTTTTACGTCAAGAAAACGGGGAAAATACAGACGGGATAATTTTTGCGGCGGATATTTAGTTCAGCACGATTTGCTGAATGCTTTTAGCCAAACCAGTTTTATCATCGGTTTCAACCAATATTCCATATAGAGTACCTTCGCCGCTTGCCGGTGTCAGCCTGTCGCAAACATAGCGGCGGCAAAGTCTGTTAATCGGCGCTGCAGTGTCAAAACCCAAAACAGAGTTGTAGTTGCCGCACATTCCGACATCGGTTATATACGCTGTTCCCTTGGGTAGCACACGCCAATCTGCTGTTGGAACGTGCGTATGTGTTCCGGCAACAGCGCTGACGCGTCCGTCAAGATAATATCCCAAAGATAGTTTTTCGGAGGTGGCTTCAGCATGAATATCCACAAAAACAGCGTCGATATTTTTGCCTAGAGTGTAATTTTTCAAAATATTTTCAATGGCTTGTACAGGGCAATCCACAGCTTCCATAAACAAACGCCCCAAAACTTGAAGCACCAAAATTCGCCGTCCGTCAGCCAACTCAAAAATTGTAAAGCCGCGCCCCGGATTTTCGGCCGGAATGTTTGCCGGACGGATAATCACCTTGCAGTCATTTAAATATGGAAGAATGTCGCGCTGATTTAAAAAGTGGTTGCCAGTAACCAATACATCTGCGCCTTTTTCTAAAAAATCACGGCAAATTCCAGGGGTGACGCCAAAACCATGCGCGGCGTTTTCCACATTGGCGATAATCACATCAGCTTTATAATCTGCTCGTATTTTCGCTAAATTTTTCAATACAACCTCACGCCCCGGACGAGCGACAATATCTCCGCAATAAAATATCCGCATTTTTACTCCTTTTGCAATGGTTATAGCAAAAACAAAGATTTATGCAAGTTTTATTTTTTGAATGATAATAAAGGTTTTTTCGGCTGTCATCATACCAAAATAATTCCCAACAAAACTAAAAAAGCGCCATAAATCTGTGAAGAATATATTTCTTCTCCTAAAACGACATAAGCTGCTGCACAGCCAAACACAGGCAAAAGATAATAAATCACACCTGTATGCACTACGCCGATTTTTTGAATTGCCATATTCCACCACAAATAAGCAAATCCGGAATTCAAACAGCCGATAATCAATAAAATAACAATTTCTTTTGTAGTCAGTTCAGGAAATCCTTCTGTTTGTAACTGTAACAAAAAATCAGGAGCGCAAAAGACGGCTGCCACGATTATGGATGCGGACAAAACCGTTAACGACGGCAGCTGAGTGGTTATTTTTCGCTGACAAAGCGAATATGCTGCAAACATAACCGCAGTCCCCAGCATCCATAAATCTCCGGATACAAAATCAAAATTGCGCAAATTTTCAAAATCACCGTGCAAAATCAATACAATCACGCCGATAATAGCCAAAACTACACCGATTAAAGTTCGAGAAGGAAGCATTTTGTGATTAATCACGCTATTAAAAATCACTATCAGAACCGGTCCCAATGTTGCTATCAGCGACATATCGACCGCGTTAGCAGTGTGTCCGGCGTAATATACGCAGATGTTGACAAGCGCCAATCCACTCAAGCCCATAACCACGATATATTCCATATTTTGCCATAATAATTGGCGGTATTGCCACAAACTTTTCAAAGTGAACGGCAAAAAGAAAATCATGGCTAAAAACCAGCGGATAAACGAAATTTGCATTGGTGTCAAATTTAGCAGCATTTTTGCATAAACATAATTTAAACTCCACAAAAACACTGCCGACACCGCCAAAGTATAACCTATAATTCGTGTTGCCATATTTTTATCCTTTTTGTTGAATATAATCACGAAAGGCGAATTTTCAAAAAATATGAATAATTTAGTAATAATTGTGTGTTAACATTGCTTGCAAAGGAGAGAATAATGCACAAATATATTGTATTGTTGATTTTTGCGATTGTAATTTTTAGTTTTGGCAATGCCGAAGCAAGAAAAGCTCAGGCAGACCAACAAATTAATTGGAATAAAGAGCTTGATTTGAACAAAGAACAGCAAGCCCAGGTCAAAGAAATTTATAATCAAAGCCATGATAAAATCAAATCATTGATGACACAAATAGATACTTTGCATCGAGAAATAGCCAATGTGCGTCAAGAAGATGAGGCTAAAATCAGAACATTGCTCAATGAAAAACAGCAAATAAAATTTGATAAATTGCAAATGCGTTTAAATAAGAATAATCCGGAATATAAAGATAAAAACGGCAAAAAGCCATCTCGCAAAAGAATGCGCAATTATGGCGGTTTAAACTTGCAAAGTTAAATTTGCTTGCTAAGATAGTTTAAGAATTGAAATATGGTAAAGGATAAAAAATGAACATCAAGTTTTTAACATTTATTTTGTGCGCTGGTTTGCTTTGTGCGCAAGCTGTAAAAGCCGAAGACGCAGCGTCGGTTGAGGATTTTGGTTTGGATGAAACCATAGCGGCTGTAGAAGATACGGTTGCGGAAAATGCAGAAGAAGCAAAACAGCAGGTGCAGAATACAGCACAGAATTTGGCTCAAGAAAATCCGGTTGAAATTACGGAAACCATTGAAACTGTTGAGGTAATGCCGGAAAATTCTGCGCCGGAAGAACAAACCGAGCAATCAGAATCGATTGTTGAACAAAATGAAGAAAAAAATAAATCTGTAGATTTAAGCACTTATGTAAAAGAATTAAACTTAGATGCTAAGCAGCTGGTTCAGGCTCGTGAAATCAGCAACAACGGCAGACTTAATAGAGAGCAGTTGAAACATAGTATTGAGCGTTTACAGGAGCAAGTTAAGAATTTAGAAAATAAAAATCTAGAAGAATTTGCAGCTATTTTGACGCCTGAACAGCGCGAAGTTTTGCAAAAGCTGCGTCAAGCTGAAGAAACTAAAAATACCGAAAATAAATAAGTTTACGGTAATCAAAGCTAAAAAGTATGGAAGTTTTGTGGAGCTTTCATACTTTTTTTGGTAAAAATGAAAGATTCTTGTTGCAATATAAAAAAATAGTATTAAAAAGAATAGCGAAACAACGGAGTGTAGTTCAGCCTGGTAGAACGCTACGTTCGGGACGTAGAGGTCGCTGATTCGAATTCAGTCACTCCGACCAATAAAAAGCTCGCAGAAATGCGGGCTTTTTTGGTATTGGAGTGAGAATGAGAATCAGCGAGAAAGCTGTTCGACCAGTGTTCTCTCCCTTATGGCGCTAAAAACAAAAAAAACTCCCAAACAAGATATTTTTTGTGTTGAAGTAAAACAATTTTATAAATCTTTTTGATAGTTAAGCATTAGCCCGTAATCTTCTACTATTGCTACAATTTCACCTTTGCTATTCCAATCGCTCTTATTGTATATTTCATCAATATTTATACCATGTAAAATTTGAGCATTTACCTTGAAACTAAGTAGTAAAATTGTTAAGCATATAATTCCAACTTTTTTCATTGCTTTATACCCCTGTATTTTTAGTCAATTTATTACATAAAGTTGTATTTTGCAAGGGAAATATTTCCATTCGGCAATAACTGTTATCTGCGTTCTGATATGTATCACCAGTACGCTCCATTTTTCTCTGAGCTATGGTATAAAATCCGCAACGCAGAAAGCCTTACTTATAGCTGGGATATCGGTATGGGAACTAATTTCACATCTTTATATGCGTACTATCTGGCAAGCCCTGCTAACTGGATTATTGTATTATTCCCACAGAAATATATGATTGAGATTATGAATACTCTCATAATCCTTAAGTTATCTTTATCAAGCGTTTCTATGACCCACTATATAAGCAGGCATTTTTCCAACAAGAATATATGTATAGCTTTATTCGGGTTATTCTACGCATTTTCCGGATATGTAGCTGCTTATAGCTGGAACATTATGTGGCTTGACTGTCTTATACTTGTTCCTCTTATTATGCTTGGCCTTGAAAGACTTGTTAATGAAGATAAATGCTTTCTATACTGCATAAGTCTTGGATTATGTATATGCACTAACTACTATATTGCAATTATGGTATGTTTATCAGTTGTTCTTTATTTTATTGTGCTTGTAACTGCCTACAAAAAAGAACGTACTTTCAAGAATTATTTTAAGACATTTCTAAAATTTGCATTTTACTCACTGATTGCCGGTGGGCTTGCGGCATGCCTTTTACTGCCTGAGTTCTACACATTTTCTTTATCAGCTTCAAGTGACATTGCATTTCCTAAGAAATTAAGTCTTTATTTCAGCATATTAAATATGCTCACTAGACAATTAATAAATGTTCCTGTCCACCTTGGACTTGAACACTACCCTAACATATACTGCGGCGTTGCTGTATTCCTTCTTTATCCTCTCTATGTTATGGACAAAGACATCAATTTATGCGAAAAGATAGGCAAATCCGTATTACTGCTTGTCTTCCTTACAGCATTTAACCTTAATATACCTAATTTTATATGGCACGGATTTCATTATCCTAACAGCCTGCCTTGCAGACAATCATTTATATACATTTTCTTCCTGCTTACAATGTGTTATGAGGCATTAAGCCATATAAAGCGGATGACAAGCAGACAGTTAGGAATTGCCGTATGGATAAGCTTAGGACTTCTTGTGCTTATTGAACAGGTATTTGCAGTTGATGAAACTTATGATTTTAAGGCAATTTACTTAAGCGGTGCTTTTATTCTTGTGTATGCAGGACTTATGATTGTCTATAACAAGACCAACTGGAAGCTGCCTGTAACAGTATTTCTTGCATTTATAGTCTGTATAATAGAATGTACTATCAATATGGATTCAACAGGAATTGGAACTACTAACAGAACCTCTTATCTTTTAGATTATGATGCTATTAAATCTGTGACACAGACCGTAAGAGATGAAGATACATCATTTTACCGAATGGATAAGAAGTTTGGTGCGCGTTCAAAAAATGACGGAGCTTGGCATAATTACCACTCAATATCAACATTTTCATCAACCTCAAGTGCTGGAATGTCAGAATTGTTCGGAAAGCTTGGCTTTGAACATTCAATGAATGCCTATGGCTACAATGGTGCTACACTTGTTACAGAAAGCTTATTCTCGGTTAAATATACAATTACCAACCGGATACTTACAAGCAGTTCTCTTCGCGAGTATTACGTTGGAGATGACGGCGAATTCGTCTATGAGAATAAATATACACTTCCACTTGGATTTATAACCTATAATAATGCAGGCGAATGGAATCCATCAGAAGCCAATGGAACAGGAATTGAGAACCAGAACTCGCTTATACAGACACTTACAGGCATTGCCAATGTATTTACACTTACTTATGAAAATGCCACCGACTCAAGCTTTGAAGTTAAGCCTGTAAAAGCAGGACATCTGTATATGGTTGTAAGAAATACGACCTGCGACAACGTAACTGCCACTATTAACAATTCTGAATATACTTATTCAGGACTTAAAAATGGCAATCACATAATTGACCTAGGCTACGCCGTTCCAGCAGATACCGTTGTCATATCTGGCGATTCAGCAATGAATGCCAGCGTGTATACACTTGAAACTTCAAGATTTACAGAAGCTTACAATATATTAAATGGCAGTTCCCTTTCTATCACTTCATTTAAAGACACCAAGATAAAGGGAACTATAACAGCTAATAAAGCCGCAACCCTTATATTCTCCATTCCTTACGATAAAGGCT
>USCF01000049.1 GCA_900553115.1 uncultured Alphaproteobacteria bacterium | reverse complement strand
TCGTTAACTGTTTTGCTGTTTGTTGGAGTAGCTAAACCGTTATACATTCCCTGCGTATTATTGATATTAGTAACCAAATTGTTGTTTTCATCTTTTAGTTTAGTATATTCCGTAACCAATTTGTTATATCGGCTAAGGCTGTTTTGATATTCGGCTTCTGCGCGTTTGAAGGCTGCAATATCTTGAGGGTCGTTAGTCCTGTTGGCCACGGCTTTTGCGCTGTCCATTTTAGCTTTTGCGGCGTCTTTGGTGCTTTGAGCACTTTTAGCTTCAGCTTGAAGTTTTATAGCTTCAGCATGAACTTTTTGATATTCTTCATTCAGGCGGAATAATTCGTGCTTCATCTGCTCTTTTTGAAGATTTTCTTCTTGGGCTTTTGGACCTTTACCTTTTCCGCCGTCACCTTTGTCGCCATAAAATTCGTCGATAAGTTCTTTACCTTCGGCAGCTTTTCCTTCTGCAAGATTTTTCATTTCTTCAGCGGTATAAAGCTTTTTATACAAACCTTTTTGTCTGATTTGTTTTACGTGTTCATCAAATTCTTCTTTGTTGAAACCGGCCATGGCTTTGTTTGGATCCATACCGTATCCCCAAACGCCATCTTTATCCAGCGGCGGAGATAGGCGGCTGCGGCCGTGCGCTTCATCGGTAAACGTATATCTGGTCGAAGCTTTATAGGAGCCGTCTTTTAGCAGCTCATAGTTGACTGTTTTGGTCAATACGCCGTTAGATTTGATTGAAGTGATATTACCGTTTTTATCTGTTGTTTTATTATCTATAACCATTTGACCATCAATCATTTTGGCTTTTATTAGCTGGGTGCTGCCGTCATGATTGGTTTGGGTAATAGAAATACTACCGTCTTTATCCATTTCAACTTTACGGTTTTTAAATCTGTTGTCCAGATTTTGGCCGCGAGCAGCCATGTGCATGTCAACCATAGCGGCCATGGCATCGGCTTTGTTTTCGGCGCTAACGCCTTTCATGATTTGATTAAATGCGTGCATATTGGTGCTGCCGTCTTTATTAATCAAATACTTAGAACTTACGTTTTTGAAACTAACATCTGTGCCAATCACATTGCCATTAGCATCGGTCATAACTCGTTTTTTCATTAAGGAGTCATTTATGGTTCTGACGCTTCCGTTGTGTACTTCATTTTTCATTTCTTTATCAGAACTGCCTTTATATTGCAAAATATTACCGTCTTTGTCGGTGATTAATTTGCTTTGTCCATCTTGAGATGTGTAGATAATGTTTCCGGTTGCTGCGTCTACAGATTTTTCCATTTGTTCGTATTGGTTACGACCGGTTTTTACGCCAAAAACAGTATTGCCGTTTTCGTCTTTCATTGGTTTAAACATCTTATCTGCAGCGGTTTTTTGGTGTGTTTCTTTATTTTGCGTCCAAACGCCGTTGGCATCTTTGGTTACGGTTCTGGTCTGGGTAAAGCCCGGAATTTTGAAACGAGCTTGATATCCGATAACATTGCCTTTTTCATCTCGCAGTTTGCGGCCGCCAAGGGCGAGCAAACCAAATCCTTTAGCTTGGTTAAGTTTACTTCTAGCCCAGTTGCCGGCCAAAGAGTTAACTCCTTCACCAATGGCTCCCGCCGCTTTTTTACCCATTTTAGCGGCGCCTTTACCAGCTTTTTTCGCGGCGTCGTTTATTGATGAACCAACTTGCGAGCCAACGGTTAGACCGGCGCCGGCGGCAAATACTTGAGCCATACGTCCGGCTTCACCAAAGAAACAATAGAACAAGAAACATGCAGCCGCTATTTTGAATGAAGCCAATCCCCACCAAGCTAATCCGCCATCTCCTGAATATACAAAATTTTCGGGATCAAAATTAGTTATAAAACTTTCGACATCTGTATTTTTATAGCCAATCCAATCCAAGAACATGGAGTTGATAATAAAGGTTACAACTGCCAAAAACACAAGGTTAAACATGGCGTTCATGAAAAAGTCCCAAACTGTTTTGATGTATTTTGCTGTTGCTTTAAACGCGTAGGCGGCGATACTGCATGGAATCATTGCCGCGGCGATGCAAAGCTGTAGAATGGCATCTACCAAACACCATGGGAATGTTAATAGCAAAAACATTCCGGCTCCCCACAAAAACAGACCGGTGGTCAGAAAGCCAAGGTGCGGGATTACACCGCTCCATACAGCCCTGTCATAGAAAGCTGTGCAAATAGAATAGTTACCGAGCGAAGCCAGCAAACCGACGGTGTCTTCCAAATTTTTTATGGTGCAGACAATGGACGTACCCATACTGTGCGCCAAGCCGCCTTCGTTGTTATCATTGAGGCCGGCTCCATAGCCGCGTATGCCCTCTAGATAACTGCTTTGTTCCGGACAATTAGATTTTTCATTTAAGGAGCGGGCAAAAGTCAACCCTGTTTCAACCACAGGGTTGATGGTTAAATCCATTACTTGGAATAAATCTCCGCTTAAGATAAATACCACCACAGCGACACGTGTCCCTTGGAAAATGATTTCTTTGAGCATATCTGCAGGAGCTGCTTTTTGTACCGAGGCAATCTGTTTCATAATCAGATAAGCCAGCCAAATGGCAAAGCCGATAATCACCAAACCTTTGCTTGGTGCTGATAATTTTTTTATAGCGATATAAGCGATTTCGCTGGCGGCGTTGAATAGTGTTTTGAAAAGAGGGCAAAACATGCAAGATTCTTTGTCAAAATAACTTGAAGCGTTGCATTTAGGCTCGGCGGAGACGCCCCCTACGTCCTCAAGACCGTCAATATTTGCAGTGTTGTTGTCTGTGGCAGAAGTTACGGCGCCGTTTTTTTTGCAGCTTCCTATATCATTGCTGCAGCCGCCGCAAAGGGCTTGAATATTGCCGCAGGCAGACATATAGGTGTTAGAAGATCCGGTAGACGCTGCACCATTTAAGCCATCAAAAACCTCAAGATGCAAGTGAATGGCGTAAAAATTACTGCAGTTTTTGGCTTGTGCGCTGTTGTCGCAAAGATGACTAACGAATTTTGAACCGCCGACAACTCCGATTGGGTCTCCTTTTTTTACTTGCTGCCCGACTCTTACCGCGACTTTAAATAAATGTCGGTAAAGGGTAGAATATGTGCTTTTACCCTTTCCACTGCTACTGCATTTTTTATCATGTTGGATAACAAGTGTTCGACCGCTGTAGCTGGAATTTTGCTTATAGAATGCAACCACACCATCTGCCGCAGCGTAGGCAATAACATTTGTTCTTCCTCCAGAGCCTAAGTCGCTGCCAAGGTGGTTACGTTTACCACCTTTACAATTCTTACCAGATGAACAGGCGCGATACCCCGGCATATTGTAACTGCCCACCCAGCTGACAGGTGCGGAGTCAAAGCAGCTTTCATCAGTTTTAGTGTTTTTCCACACACAAGCGCTGTCAATACGTGTAGATGCATTTTGATAGAAAATGCCGTTGCCTTTAGTAGCAGGTTTACATTCTGCTGCTTCACTGCATTGTGGAGTGGTGCCGTTGCAGTTTGCCCAAACATCTGAGTTTGCCAACAGAGATAATGTCATTGTCAAAGTAGATATAGACAATGCTTTAAGCATATTTTTGATTATGTTATTAGTAATCTTCATCATTAGTCATACCCAATTCTTTTTCTTTTCTTCTGTCGCGCCCAGAGGTGTCATAATTAATGTCTGGTCGGTGTTTTCGGCTATCTTCACGCGCTTTTTGCCATTGAGCCGGTTTCTTTTGAAGATTGCGACCAAAACCTGTCAGTACCTTACCCAGCACTTTTTGCGTAGTGGCGGCTCCTTCAATTATGTTGCCGCGGATGCTGCGGAGAGCAATTTGACCGGATTTTTTCAAAATCAACTTACTTTTCCCTTTTACGCCATCGGCATTTTTCCAGTCTTTTGAGCCTTGTTTAGCCAGCTGTTTTACCGTGCGGTAAGTTTGCTGCGGGTGACGCATGGCCTTGAACATATTACCGACAGTCAAACTATGTCCGGTAGGGCGTGTAAACTCATTTATTTTTTCTTTTGTGGTTGCCGGTTTTATATTAGCAGATTTCAAATCGTCAAAATTTTCTTTATTTTGAGAACCGGAGCCGGTACTTCCATTAGGAATGACATCTTGGTTTTTACCATCTTGTTTTGGATCACCACCTTGATTTGGAACGGTATCTTGGTTTTTACCGCCCTGCTTTGAACCACCATCTTGATTTGGAGCTGGACTTTGCGGTTTTGCACCGCCTCCTTTAGTTGCCCCAGCACCAGAAGTTCCGCCTCCAAATTTGGAGTTAATAGGATTTTTAGTAACCTTGTTACCAATAGCTTCTATTCCCCGTCCGGTTTGATTTATCGCAATGTCGCGGACAAGTCTTCCAGCTTTGCCAACAGTAGCATTTGTGAGAGTTCCCATAGCTTGGGTACCCATGTGGTGCATAGCGTTTTCTGCAGCGCCAAGCGCACCTTCGCCAAAGAATCTGTTCAAATAAGTGGTAACGCTGGAGCTTACAATTTTGAAAGCGAAGAACAAGCAGAAAATAATGATTAGAACTTTGGTGGTGTCTATGGAGAAGGATTCGGTGAATTTCTGCATATTCTGGTTATACTCTTCACTTTCTCCAGCCATTTGCAGTCTGTCATCTACAATTAGCCAAAAATCTTTCCAACCTCCGGATAAAACGCCTTCACTTATCAAGATGATGGCATAGGATACACCAATAGATATACAAGCAAAAAGCATAGCGTTGCGAATGACAATGCTGATATTTTCGATAAACTTGTCTTTTGTTGGCGGAAATGGCCATAAACTCAAGCTAAGCGGTAAAAATACCACAGCAAAACCAAGTTTGAAAGAAATGTCAATGAAGTACATGCCGATAGCCATGCTCAAAAAGAAAGCCGTCAAACCAATAAACATTCCCGGAATATAAAAGTTCATACGCATAATTCTCAGATTTACTGAATCTATTTCAAGCGGAGCAATATCCCAAGAATAACATCTCAAGCCTTGTCCAAGCATAGAAAGCGCACCCAAGGACTGATTTATTTTGACCATCATTGATTTCATATTCATAAGAATGTCATCAGCAAACATCGTTTTAGAATTTAGATTGTCATCTAGTAAAGTCGATGATGAATCCACTGCGGCTGCGCATTCGCTAGGCTCTACATATTCAGGTTCCTCTCTTACTTCTGTAGAAGCTGCAGATATACCATTTATGGCGTCTGAAATTCCTGAATCATCACCTATGACGTCGGTGCCTCCTTGATAATTTTCTGGTAAGTTGTCAGTACCAGAGCCATAGGCGGCCTTATGCTTTGGAACTCTTAAACCTTTAGCCTTGAAAAAGTAGTGATCAACCTTACCATTTCCGTGTCCGCCTTTGTTACCGCAATTGGATGAACCTTTTTTATAAAGGCATTGTTCGTCTGCGACCAAAGTGGTTTCTCCGGGAAGTCTTTTTTTAGAACGGTTAAAACCTGTGGCGCCATGGCTTATGTCTTTTAGGGTGCCATTCATTGCTTTTTGGGCAAAATTCAGATATTTATTAAATTGTGTTCCGGCATCATGTTTCAGAAAGGCTAATAATTCAGAAGCAGACGCATTAGGACTTGGAGCTCCTTGAAATTGACTTTTTTGAAAAATGACGTCGCTGAATGTGATGTTTGGATCTTTTTTGCGAAATTCATTAACACGGTTAGTAATAACGTTTGCTACCAGTTGAATTGACGAGTTATTGGCAACTCCGCCGATTTCCTTCCATAATGTATATGTAACACGCAATGTTTCCAAGTCATAGACCGCATAGGCGTTGCGAATGGTGGCACTCAGCAACACGCCTGTTGTCAGCAACAGGATAAATAAAGATTTTATTTTTCGTAAAATTGCCAACATTATATTCTCCGTCTATTGTTCTAGGCCGTCATCATTATCTAAAACAGAACTGGTTTGCAGTTTTCTTTGATTTTCGGCGATGGTATAATCAAAGATTTTTTCAATGATTTTTGATTTATCAAGTTTTTCTATACCGGAATCTTGAACAGTATCCCATTTATTGGGCGTAATATCTGTGGTAACCAGTTGTTTTTCAATTGTTTTTAGGTTTTCTATTTGCGCATGCGGTATAAGATTCTCAATTTTGTAAGCGGATTCGGATATTTTGTTTTGTCCCAAAGTGTTGCGGCGGTCAATAATCTGTTTTTGATAGATATCGCTGTTTTCTGGATTTTGCGCCGATTGCTGAAACAAATAACTAAAAGGCAAAGAGGAATCTGCCGTTTGCGCGCAAACAGACTGAATATTAAAAGTTATACCAATTAAAATAAGTATATGTATTTTTTTTAAGCTGTTCATTTTCAAATTCCTTTTTGTTTTATGTCTCTTATTCTGCTCCATAGATTAAACCAGAAGCGCCTGCATTGATATCCATACCTTCCAGCATTTTATCCAAAATAGCAGAGCCAATATCGTTGCCGGTTATTAGAATAGGGTTTAAAATATAGTCTTTTATAAAAGGCAATCCGTCTTTAATGGCATAATAAGCAAAGGCGCATTTGAACCCCATAACCATTACTTCTTGCAGCATTTTTCCAGGAGTAATCCCGTTCATGGCGCTAAGCTGCTTTAAAAAGAAAATTGCCAGCCAAATGCAAAAGCCAAGCTTTAGTATCAAATAACCAAGTTCTTGCGTAACAGGCAAGGTTGTGGCAGCGGCTTGCAGAAAAGCGTTGGTCATAATAATTACCATACGGCAATACCAGCATTTTTCTTCGGCTTCTTCCTCGTTGTGACCAAAATATTCTTCTCGAATAGCCTCCATGTTGCAAGTTTTGTTATCTTGCTCTTCTTGTGTTTCGGCTTCTTCGGCTGCGGCGTTGTTGGTGTTGTCATCGGCATAAGCTAAATCAGCTGTCAGGCAGATTGAACCAAACAGAAAGAAAACGATAAAGAAAAGTTTAATGCACTTGTTTAACATTTTATTGACCTTCCTTTGGTGATTTTCGGCCAGCTAATTTATTTATTCTAGCACGGGCTTTATCAAATTTAGCTTTAGCTTTGCGATATTTTTCACGCAATTGACGCAGTCTTTCTACATGGTCAATAATAGTGGTTGCAACTTTGCTCCCTCCGGCAGTGAAAACATGGAGAACAGCTTTACCGATGGTTGCAACAAGAGCTTTAAATTTCTTTTGAAAATCTGCACTGGTTTGTATACC
>USCF01000048.1 GCA_900553115.1 uncultured Alphaproteobacteria bacterium | reverse complement strand
GGAGGTCTTAACCGGCTTCCTTTTTTTATTGCATATAATGCATATTAACATAAAAATCTCTTGACTTAGAGTAAGCTCTAAGTTTTATGCTAAGCACAGAATCGTTACATTATAATTTTTAAGGAGAAAATTATGTTATTGGAAACAATAAACTCACCTAAAGATATAAAAAAACTTTCACTGGCAGAGTTACAGCAGCTGGCTCAAGAAATTCGCGAGGGTATTTTGAACCGCGATAGCTTGATTGGCGGTCATGTGGGACCAAATTTGGGTATTGTGGAAACAATTATCGCTTTGCACTATGTTTTTGATACGCCGAAAGATAAAATTGTTTATGACGTTTCGCATCAATGCTATCCGCATAAAATGCTGACCGGTCGTTGGAAAGGCTTTTTTGACGCCGAAGAAATGCAGAAGATTTCCGGCTACACCAATCCGAATGAAAGCGAATATGACAACTTTATTGTGGGGCATACTTCAACATCTGTAAGTTTGGCAACCGGTTTGGCTAAGGCTCGCGACCTGCGAGGCGAACACCACAAGGTTATTGCTCTTATCGGAGATGGTTCTCTTTCCGGCGGCGAGGCGTTAGAAGGCTTCAGCAACGCGGCGGTTTTAAACAGCAATATTTTGATTATTGTCAACGACAACGAAATGTCTATCGCTGAAAATCACGGCGGAATTTATACTAATCTGCGTTTGCTGCGCGAAACCAACGGTACGGCCGAATGCAATATGTTTAAGGCATGGGGATTTGAATATCGCTACGTTGCCGACGGAAACAATCAAGAAAATATGATTAAGGTTTTGCAAGAACTTAAAGATGTGAAAAAGCCAACGGTTTTACATATTCATACCCTAAAAGGCAAAGGCTATGCGCCAGCAGAAGAAAATAAGGAACGTTGGCACTGGAGTTTGCCGTTTGATCGCAAAACCGGAGAAATTACAGCTGATATATCTGGCGAAAATTACAGTGACATTACCTACGACTTTTTATATGCCCGTCATCAGCAAGATAAAAATATGGTGGTCATTTCCGCCGGCACTCCGGGTGCATATGGCTTAAATCCGGAACGACGCGCTTCATTCGGCGAAAACTATATTGATGTTGGTATTGCTGAAGAACAGGCGGTAGCAATGGCTTCGGCTTTGGCAAAAGGCGGCTGCCGTCCGGTGTTTATGGTTTACAGCAGCTTTTTACAGCGGACTTATGACCAACTGTCGCAGGATTTGGCATTAAACAACAATCCGGCAGTTATTTTAGTATTCAGCGCCGGTATCAGCGGTATGGACGCCACCCACTTGGGCAGCTTTGATATTCCGCTTGTCGCCAATATTCCAAACATTGTTTATTTGGCGCCGACAGGCAAAGAAGAATATTTGGCTATGCTGAACTGGGGGCTGAAACAAAATGAACATCCGGTGGTTATTCGTGTTCCGTTAGCCGTAACCAAAGGCGGAAAAGCCGAAGAAAGTTATGGCGATTTGAATCGCTATCAGCTAGTTAAACAAGGTTCTAAAGTTGCGGTTTTAGCGCTGGGTAGTTTTTTTGAACTCGGCGAAAGTGTTGTGGCTGAATTAAAAGTGCAGGGCATTGATGCGACTTTGGTTAACCCACGCTATATTACCGGTGTTGATGAAAAATTGCTGACGGAATTAGCAAAAAATCATCAGGTTGTGGCAACTTTGGAAAATGGCGAGCTTGACGGCGGTTTCGGCGAAAAAATCGCTTCTTTCTATGGCGCTAGCAAAGTAAAAGTTTTGAACTTTGGAGCCAAAAAAGAATTTACCGACCGAGTTCCGTATGCCGAATTGATGAAACGTTATCATCTAACGCCGGAACAAATTATTGCGGATATAATGAATGTTTTGAAATAATTTTCATTATCTCAGCGCTAAAAAAAGAGCTTCAGAAAAGAAGCTCTTTTTTGATTCAGTCCACACTATTTGGTGTTTGTGTTTTTGTTGCTAATCATTGTTGTAATATTAGCGTCTTTAACACCTTTGCCTTTATTGGTGGTTTGTCCAGTAACCTGACCGGTATTGACATCAAATCTGCCGCCGGACGGGCGTTCGTTGTAATCATCATTATGAGAACGTCCCATCGAGTTGTCGTGTGCTGCCGTTACATGGCTTCTGTCGGCGCCGTTGCTCAAAGCATAGGTGGCAAACTTGGTGAATTTTTGCAAAGTCATTTGGTTGCGCGGCAAATCTTGACCATTGCTAGAAAAGTTGGTTTGGAACATATCTTGTCTGGCTTTAGCTGTTGCCTCTTTACCTTCTTTGGTTTCATGAAAACCTTTGACACCTTCTTTAGCCGGAGCGATTGTTGTGGCCAGTTTTTCGTCATAAGTGGCTTTGCGTTCGGCAATATAGTCAACCAAATTTGTGGCTTTAGTTTTTCCGGCTTCTTGATCGGCTTTTAGTTCGTCCAAAACTAATTTTTTGTATGCGACTTCAGCCTTTTGCGTTGGTTCGATGCCATAAACTATTTTATATTCATCAGCCACCGGATTTTTGACTTCTATGGTTGGTTTTACATAGGCTTTTTTAGGAGCAGGGGCTTTTTTGCCGATAATTCTATCTTTTAGAGCACCCATTCTTTTGGCAAGTTTGTGAATCCAACCGCCATTGCGGACGCCTTGCATGCCAACAGCTATAGGCGCATTGTCATAATTTATTTTAGTGACTTCATCATGTGCCGGAATAGCTTTTTGATCAATGATTTCATGTTGTTCATAACCGTTGTTGTTATGATTTGCATAAGTATTGAATTCAGAACCTTTCCCATCATCGGCATGCACAGTTTGGTTGGCGTCGTTAACAGTGGCGTTGCGATGTAAAACACCATCTTGATGACCTTCCAAACGTTGTCCGCTGTTTGGATCTATTGTAGAGCCAATTTCATTGTGAACGGAAACGGCGTATTTTACATCGTCAAATCCTTTTAAAGCATCTGGGGTGATATGAATTGCTCCGTCAGCGCCTTTAATACCGCCAAGCGCGTGTACTCCAGCGGTATTTACGCCATGTTGCTGCGCCCACGCGTCTGTCATTACGGTATTATTACCACCTGTGTGGACAATGCCGCCGCCGTCAACATGGTTAATAGTGTCGGTACCAGTGTTCATGCCCGCGTCACAAGCGTTACGCAAGAACACTTCCGGAGAAATGTCGTCGCGTCCCATAGCGTGTAGCTGTGCTTTGACTTGCGCCAAGTCATGTTCAAGACCTTCTTGATTACCTTCATAAAAATGATTTAAAGTTTGTCTTGCGTGTCCGGCAAGTTCGTCGCCTTCGCGCCATTCCATATGAGATTTAGCTTTAACTTCTTCTTTGTGTTCTACATGTTCACCAAAATGGTTGTTAAAGAAGCTGGTCATAGCTTTGTTCATCAATAAGGCTGTGCCGACTTTTAAGCCTGCGCCCAAAGTGGCTGCGGCAAGTGCTTTCCATTTGCTTTTACCGGCGGCGCGTAATTTTTTATAATCATTTTTAGCCGCGCGGCCAACACCAATGGCCAAAGCCGTTGCCCCCAGAGCAACAGCAACCGGCTGCGCCCCCGGAACAAACATACAGCCGACAGCTGCTTCGGTCAAAGCCGTGGTAGCCAGCGTCCAGCGCATATTTTTATCTTTCATAAAGGCTTTGAAACCTGTTGGTTTACCTTGAGCCTTTTGCTCTTTTCGCCATGAAAGAATTTGTTTGGTGGTCATGGCAATCGGGACAATGGCGCTGGCAGCCAAAGCCAAGTTGGCAGTGGCGATACCGGTTACGGCGTGAGCTGCGCCAATAGCGCAAAGCTGAGCGCCTTTAACACGAGCCGTACCAATTGCGGCGGCAGCCATACCCTGCAGCGTTTCACTGGCGTAATTTTTCCAAACGTTTGGAGTAACCGCTTTTATAACACGTGAATTCGGGCGTTCGTCTAAAGGCTTAATGTTGTTGCAGACTTTGTTCAAAACCGGAGTTTTATCTACATCGTCATTAAAAGTGACGCCCATTTGTTTAGCTAAAACACCTTGATAAGCATAGGCTTGATTAACCATACTATTTTTAACATTGCGGAAAGTGTGGTCGGCAATTTCCATTGGTTTGTCATTGGCTTCAACCTGTTTAACAAACTCTTGAACATTTTTGTTGATGGTGTCGCGGTCTTTATACTGATCCGGTGTTTCTAAAACATCTTTTTCCACCAAGCTTTTGATGTTTGCAGCATACAAAACCTGCGGCAAATATTCGGTTAAAGCCTTTTGCAATTCTTCCGGTTTCGGTTCTACGTCCGAAGTCAAATTATTTTGTACATACAGTTGCTTAGCCATGGCCAAACTTTGGTCAAGCTTGCTGCCTTCAATAACCTTAGCGCCTTCTGACCATTCGGTTGTTTGGTTGCCGTCTTTATCTTGGAATTGTGGCTCAACCTTGCCGTCGGCGTCATAAAACTTTACGCTGCCGAGTAAAGAACCTAAGGTGATGTCTTTACCGTCTTCGGTTTGCGTGATAACTTGCGCCGCAGTTTCGTCGTTTAGTTGAACATCTTTCAGTCCTTTAGATATTTCATCATAGCGCTTGTTTAAGGCTTCGGCGCTGTCTTTGCTAACACCTTGCAAGCCAAATGTTTCCAAATATGAATTATATTGCACATCCAAAGCCTGCTGACCATTTTCCATTTTTTGCAAGCGATCGGTGATTTCCGGATTTGGATTATTTTCATCTTGCTGCGCTTTCAAATCTTCGGCGCGAGCGTCAAACATTTCTTTGTAGCCGTCATAGACATCGGCAACGTTTGTGTCGTCGGCAAAGAACAAATCTTTATCGTCGTGTGTATCCGCAACCAGCATATCGGTCAAATCGTCAATGCGTTTGGCGACATTGCCTTTTTTGGCCAGCATTTCATCGCGTTCGGCAATCAGTTGCTGTTTTTTCTCGTCATCATCGCCGGCTTGTTCAATTTCTTGATTTTTTTGCGCCAATTTAGAGGTGTAGGCTAAATAAGCTTGAGTCAGCACAGAAGGCGGAACACCTTGCAAAACTGTTTCATTAGTAGCAACAGTATCCACAAATTTAGTGTTAAATTCTTCATTTTCTTTAGTGTTGAGACTGTCGACAGTTTTTTGAACGGTTTCACGTAATTTTTCTTGATTTTGCAAATCTTCGGCAGATAGAGCTTCGGTTTTGCCCATAGATTGCAAAATACCATAGCTCAATCCGTCAATCATATATGCGTTAGTGTCCGAATCATTGCTGCGGACGCGGCGAAGATCTTCTTCGGATTGTTTTTCTGTTTTGTTGTTTTCATTAGGATTTTTATCTGTGGCAACATTGACGTTTAATGGAGTTTTTTGGTCAGTGTTGGCAGAATTGGTGTTGTTTGTGGTATTTTCTGTTTTTTCTTCTTCGGCGATTTCTTGCGCCAAATAATCTTCATGGCGTTTAGCGATTTCTTCCGGCGAGATATTCAAACTTGCAGCCAATTCTTGCGCCGCTTTAATAAAACATTGTTGGTCTATTGTTAAATCGGAGAAATTTTTGCTGGATCCATAATAAGAATGAGTGTAGTTGTCAAGCGCTTCTTGATAGGCTTTGGGGTCATTTTTTTGTTGTTTAGAACCAAAGTTCATAATTTGGTTAAACTCACCATCGCTCAAATCACCTTTTTCACTTCTAAACATATAGTAAGAGGAAATGGTGTCAATCATTGCTATTTTGTCTTGGTCTTCTTTACCAATCAAGTTTCTATCTGTAAGCTGAACTTTTTTACCCAAAGTGTTGCGAACATATTCTTCAAATTCTTCTCTATATTCGCCATCGGCGTTTAGTATATTATTTTCATTATATTTTGACATCTCAGTTCTCCACAAACAAACTAACTTAATTGTATTATAAAATATTTTGTCATTTTTTGCAACTAGTTTTCATAATATAGCCGTTTTTTATTAAAAATAGTTTAATTTTAGAGAAAAAGTATATTATTCAAAGTGTTAGATTGCCACGTTTAGACGCTGAAAGGGCGGCGGTGTTTTGCTTTTATAGATAATGTATAAAAATTTTCTCTATTTTGTTGATTTGGTTGGTAGTTTGTTAGAAAAAGATTCTAGACACAAGGCTTAGGATGGCGTTGAGAGAAGAGAGTAATATCTTGCACTATTACTTTGGATATAAGACTAAATTCTTCTTTACAATTCAAAATATTTTTGCTAACGTGATAATTGGATAGGCGATAGTCTGTCTGGGGTGTGGAAGCCTCTTGAATGAACGTCTATGCAAAGACGCTAAAAATTGCGTGTACCTTCTAGTCTGTATGGCTGGAAGGTAGCAAAATAGGCTATGTACATAGCTAATATGCTACACTATTTTCATTCAGTAGTTTCCAACTTCCAGTCGCTTTCGTGGCGGCTTTTTTTGTATGTTTAACAAGAAATTATGGAAGAGAAAAACAATGAATAATTATAAGAAATTAGAATCCGGACGTTCAATGATAGAAATGTTGGGCGTACTGGCTATTATCGGCGTGCTGTCTGTGGGCGGTATTGCCGGCTATTCAAAAGCAATGAACAAATTCAAAACAAACAAGGTTGCCGACAACGTTTCTATGATTGTAACCAATATCAGAACCTTGTATGCGCAGCAATCAACATATGAAGGATTAACAAATAAAACAGCTGTGCAGATGGGCGTTGTACCAGATGAATTGTATACAGCTACGCCTTCTGATGCAACATCAGGTTTAACTAATGCCTTTTTGGGTTCAGTGGTTATTGGAGCAACACCTGTTACCGGACTTGATGGTGAAACTGGAGCATCAACTGGTGCCAACAGAGGTTTCTTTGTGGCAATGAACGGCTTAACCAAAGAAGCTTGCGTGACTTTGGCAACTAACGATTGGGGTTCAGGTTATTCTGCCGGTTTAGTCGGCATAAGTGTAAATGGTGCAGTGCAAACAGCAGCTCCTGATACATTGAAAGCCTTGAATTGCCCTGGTGTAGATGGTAAAGGAAAAGCAGCGACAATTGCTTGCGCCGGTGCAAAATTAGGTGATAAGCCAGGTAAAGATGATAAAGCTATTACAACGCCGCTTAATGTTGCCAAAGCTTCGGATGCTTGCTATTCTGCTGGAAATACAAACTCAATCGTTTGGGTATTTTACTGAGTTTGGAAGAGCGTGACGGTTTGGGATACTAGTTGCAAACCGCCCGCACATTCCAAAGAACTGCCGTTACTCTCATTGTCTTATAGTCGGCAGTCTTTCTCCGGAAACGTCCTTGCTCCTAACTCGGGCGTTTCTTTTTGTTTAAGATATTCTAAAATAATGAGGGGTGCTCAAAAGTTCTATTGAAAAGGTCGGCGCCACCAT
>USCF01000047.1 GCA_900553115.1 uncultured Alphaproteobacteria bacterium | reverse complement strand
CTGCACTGGTTTGTATACCAGAAATTTTGCTGGATAATTCAACCGCAAGACCAGTAGCTTTGATAATTAAAAAGCCCATAAAAATCAAAGCCATGGCGATTGAACCGAATTTTTCATATAACGCGGAGTTACCAAAATCCATATCTTTTTGCGTCAGCATTTTTTGCATGGCTAAAATGGTCATGGATATGGTCAGCCCGAGGCAAAGCATTATGGCTGATGATGATAATATTATTTTGAAACCGCTGACCGACCATTTGCGAATTTGCTCAAACGGATAGGCCATTATTAAAAACGGTAAAATGATTAAAATAATGTTCAGGCGGAAAATACTGTCTACCAGATAAAAAACAAAACCGAATTTTACAATGGTAAAACAGATCATAAGGAAACAAGCCACACAAAAAGCGGTAAAGTTTCCAACTTTAAACAGACGAATTGCCACATCAAAGCCAACACTTAGACGATCACTGACTGCGCAGGCCATGCAGCCCATCATTTCCATAGGCTCTTTAGGAAATTGCCCCGAAGAAAAGTTAGTGGCCATTTTGCCGTCAAAATGGCAGCCGGTGCCTTGAAATTGGTTTGCATATACCTCACAAATATAACCTTTACCACTTTCACCAACATCATCGCCGAAAGTCGAGGCAATTTTTATGGCTTTTATCTGGGCTGCCGGATCATTGGCTGTAACTTCTAAAATTTTAGATGTAAATTCTAAGATGGTTATATATATCGGAAAGATAAAGTTTTGCAAAACATAATAAATTTGGTCCGTAGAAGAGGCTAATATTCCGCACATGGCGCAGAGAAAAGCTTTCCTGACAATTTTATTCCAAAACTCACCCAAAGATTCCGGAGCCGGAGCAGCGATGTGGCGTAATATTTGAAAGGCCATCCAAATGCTGAAACCTAAAATAACCACACCAAAAAGGTTGTTGTGCTTGGTTTGTTCGGTATAAACTTTTATTGTTTGCGCGCCGATAGTATTGTAAAAAATGCTGATGAATTCGCTTTGCCAACAGGTGCGTTGTTTTTCAGCCGCAGCGCGTGGATCAGCTTGTGACATGGCTGTTGCGCCATCCTCACTGGTGCTGCACGCTGTTAACAAAAACAGCGCCGAAAAAATGATAAACAATACTTTTAGTATGTTGTTTATTTTTATTGTTTTCATTTTATCGTCCTTCACTCAAGTTCATATTTATAATAGTGTACCACAATTTTACGCCAAAAAATATTACAATATCATTAAAATTTAGTGATTATTAATATCAGAGGTTTGATATTTATATTTTTGGGATTGCTTATGATAAAGTTACTTAATATCCGTTCCTTTGTCTATTTTAGGTTGTGTTGGATTACCTATATTTTTTGTGTTTGCAGGAGCATTTGAGGCAGAAATACCGCCACTCGCTTCATTAGCGCCTTCGTTTAAGGTATCCGTGATTTCACTCACACCACCTCCAGATATATTTATATTCTCATCTTCATTAGACTTATTGCCTTTATCCGGAGTGTCATCATCTGCGTCAGAATTGTTATCACTGTTATTAATATCGGCGCGTTTGCTAGATTTTTCATCTTTTTCGTCTTTGTCATCAGGAGTTTTTTCATTCTGATCATTCGGCGTATTTTCGTCCGAATTATCTGATGCATTTTCACTCGAAGTATTTTCGCTCTGGTCATTTGGAGTGGTTACGTCTGGAGCAGCCGGAGCGTTTCCGCTTTGAGGATTTTCTTCTGGAGCACCACCAGCCGGAGCGTTTTCGCTTTGAGGATTTTCTTCTGGAGCACCACCAGCCGGAGCGTTTTCGCTTTGAGGATTTTCTGCCGGAGCGCCGCCATCCGGAGCATTTCCGCTTTGAGCATTTTCTGCCGGAGCTTTACCAGCCGGAGCATCGCCAGCCGGAGCATTTCCGCTTTGAGCATTTTCTGCCGGAGCTTTACCAGCCGGAGCATCGCCAGCCGGAGCGTTTCCGCTTTGAGTATTTTCTGCCGGAGCTTTACCAGCCGGAGCATCGCCAGCCGGAGCGTTCCCGCTTTGAGAATTTTCTGCCGGAGCTTTACCAGCCGGAGCATCGCCAGCCGGAGCATCGCCAGCCGGAGCATTTCCGCTTTGAGCATTTTCTGTCGGAGCACCGCCAGCCGGAGCGTTTCCGCTTTGAGCATTTTCTGCCGGAGTAGGCTGAGTCTTTCCGCTTTGAGAATTTTCTGTCGAAGCTTTACTAGCCGGAGCATCGCCAGCCGGAGCTTTACCAGCCGGAGCATCGCCAGCCGGAGCTTTACCAGCCGGAGCATCGCCAGCCGGAGCACCGCCAGTCTGAGTATTTTTGCCCTGATTTTCCTGATTATTCTGGTTGTTTTGGTTGTTCTGGTTGTTCTGGTTGTTCTGATTATCCTGGTTATTCTGGTTATTCTGGTTGTTCTGAGTATCCTGATTATTCTGATTATTCTGATTATTCTGATTATTCTGATTATTCTGGTTGTTCTGGTTGTTCTGAGTATCCTGATTATTCTGGTTGTTCTGGTTGTTCTGAGTATCCTGATTTTTCTGAGTATCCTGAGTATTTTGAGTCTTTCCGTTTTGGGTTGGTTTTGTCGGCATGCCTTTCTGGCCTTGCGACTGATATTTTTTAAGCCCAATTTTGGCACCAGCTTTTGCAGCCGCACCAAGCGTAGCGCCTTTGATAGCGCCTCCAGCTTTGTTTGCTAATCCGGTTAAACCAGTCTTATCGGCAACAAATCCGCCGGCAGTAGACAAGGCTTTACCACCCATTTTGGCCGCTCCTTTACCAACAGCAGTCATGGCTGAAGCTGCAGTTCCGCCCATTTGCGCGCCGATATTTAAGCCGACGCCATTGGCAAATTGACCGGCAACGTTGTTGATTGTACCAATTAACTTAAAGGCAAAAATACAGCAGGCGATTAAAATTAAAAGCTCAACACCGCTTAAATCAGTCATTTTTTTCAAAGAATCTTCGTCATTGTTGCCTAAAGCGACCATAAATGCTTCAATGCCTTTTTCATCGGCTCCGCCGGCTGAATAGTTGATTATTTCTATGCCGATAACCAGCATAACACCGGTCATGGCAAAAGTGAAAAAGATATTCATTAGGGTTTCCACGCCTTTGGTGGTGTATTTAGAGGTAACTTTAAACGGCCAACAAGCAATAAAAATTGGAATTAAAACACAGATAAAGCCGATTTGTACAGTACAGTCTATCAGATAAAATCCGATTACCATCCAAATAGCTATGCCAAAAATATAAACTATCAAACCTGTTAGCCACATGCTTAAATTTGGAACACGGACATCGACGCCGTCTCCTCCAAAAGCTTTATCAGCATCATCAACAAAAGATAAAACTTTATTGGCCCAGTTGCTAGGATTCTGCCAGCCATAACAAATCAGACCGCGGCCGACAGCAGGCATTGTCGCCGCCGATTTGCTGAAACAATCAGTAACTTTGTAAATACTGTTGAGCAATGACGAATCCAATTCTCCGCTTTCAATAGTCGGTATATCTACCGCATTGTTCAGACAGCTTTCAACCGTCGGATTTCCAATAGAGAGAAGCGCCATACCGGTGTCAAGTCCGCCTTTTATGACAGGAGACACAAAATTACCATAAATCGTTCCGGCGTCGGCCAATAAAAAATAAGCGATTGAAACTTTTAAACCCAATCCTAAAACTGTGCGCAAATAGGCTCCAATACCGGCTCCAGCCGGAGAAAATATAATCTTTAGAGTATTAAATGCTAAATAGGCTAGCAAAAACGATATCATTACTTTTTGCAAATTTCCAGCCAAAGCGCTCCAGCCGATAGAAGCTAATTTGGCGTCGGCGTTTAAAATTACCTTAAATATAGGACACAGCGGACAGCTGCTTAATTCGGAAAGGTAAACATTAAATGGTTTACAACCTTTTATGGCATTTTCAACAGCTGCATTTTGGACATCTTCTAAGTATTGTACACATTGCGCATTTTCTCCGTTTTCATCACATTGGCAGTCAAAGGCAATTTTATCACCGCGGCGTATACCTAAAGTAATTTCTACTTTGGCTTTGGCCGTATTCAAATTGTTTTGTAAACTCAAAGCGTTTTGTGCCAGTTTTTTGCATTTTGCAGATTGGGAGGAAGAAATACTGTTCCATTTTACGCCAGTGTATTTGTAGTTGTTCAAATCTGAAAGATCAGCAGCTGCTGCTGCGTCTTTTTTATAAAGATCAAAAATACCTCTGAAAGCAATATTAGACAGTACAATCGGTGGGTCTTTAGGGTCTTCGAGACCAGGGTTGCATTCTTTGTTATTGAAGTAAGCTGCAGCCGCTTTATTATAACTGTTACGTTGGTTTTTATACGCATTAAGTCTGTTTTTAGAAATGTTGTCAATGTCTTTGCTTTTTTTTGTACTGTCTATAATTTCGTCGGTACAGTTACCGGCAAAAACTGCAGTGGTGCTTAAAGAAAACACCATTAAAAATGATAAAAGTATGGAAAATAGTCTAAATGTTTTCATTTTTAGTCACTTTCTTTGAACGGCGTTTAACCGTTTTTTTAGTTTTTGCTGATGTTCCTTTTTGTGGACGTGCGGACAGAGGTTTTTTGTTTGTTGTTCGTATTTGAGGAACACCGATAAATGTTATGGCGCAAATAATCACAATGGCTAAAATACTTAGCGAAAGATATAAAAAGTTGCTGGACATAAGAATATCAAGAATGCCAAATGACAGCAAAAGGCAGATTGCTGCAAAAATTATCAATGTCATAACTAGAGATTTCATTTTTTATGTCCTTATAGGCTAAAATTATTAACTGTCCTTATTGTTATCATCTTTCTTATTATCATCTTTGTTGTCATCTTTGTTGTCATCTTTCTTGTTATCATCTTTTTTATCGCCGTCTTTATCAGCATTTCCACCTTTTCCGGAATCGCGGCCTCCAGCCATTTTGGCTTTGCTTCCCATGCCCATAGCACCCAAAACTTGGCTGGCTTTGGATTTAACAGCTCCTCCCAAGGCTTGTGCTCCGCCTTTGACGCCAGAAGCTTCTGCCACTGCACCAGCAGCTGCCGCGGTTTTTTTGGCAGCACCTTTAGCAACAGGCTTGGCAATTGCTGTGGCTGCAGAAGCGGCAGTACCGCCAAGTTTGGCTCCAAGGTCACCAGTAGCAGCGCCGCCGCCTTCAAATTTACTAGCCAGCATACCGGATTCTTTGATTATTTTCATTGCCATCATAGAACAAGCAACCAACAGTACCATTTGCATTCCGCTGATTTGCATGGCATCTTTGATAGCGTTTATATCATTACTGTTTATGGCGCCTTCTAAATCTCCTTGCTGTTCCAGCGCGTTTTTCATTAATTCAAAAGCCGTAACAATGACTACTCCAAGCATAACAAAACGGAAAAATACGTTTAGCAGCATTCCCCAGCCGGTTTTTGTGTATTTTGCAGTCATTTTGAACGGCCAACTGGCAATCAAAAGCGGCAAAAGACAGCAAATGATGCATAAATGAATGGCGCAATCCAGCAAATAGAAACCAACAGCCAATAAAATCATCAAACCAAATACATAGATTATGATACCTTCAAGTAGAATCGAAAATTGCGGAAAGATTACGGCTTGTTTTTCTATCCAAGCATAGCACATTAAAGCCCGTCCTAAAGCAGGTATTTGCGCTCCAAGGTGGTTGTATCCTTCAACAGCGCCCATGATATTTTTTAAAAAGTGTGATGATAATAATGATTCTTTATCGGTAAATGAATATTTTTCGGCGTATCCACTAATATCTATATCGCCGGCAGGCGCTAGGCCTAGTCCAAAATCAAATCCGCCGGAAATAATCGGTTCAATGGCATTTTCATAAATTGTTGTCGGGTCAGAAAGCAAAAAGTATGCTATCGCCACTTTAAAGCTTTGAATTAATAGGGTGTTCAAAAATTTTCCGGTGGTTTGAGCGGCCGGAGAGCCGATGAGGAGCAAAACCTGATAACCGATGAACAAAGCAAGACCAATAACTAATAACCCTTGCAGAGGTTTTGCCAATTTATCAAAAGCACCGCCAGATAATTTTTGTGCTGATTGCAAAATTTTTTGGAAAATACCGCAAGTCGGACAAATGTTTAATTCTGCGGCATATTCATTCAGGGCTTTGCATTCTGCACTATTGACATTATCTTCTTCATATTTATCGTCTACAACCTTACAAGAATCCAATGATCCGCTCTCTTTGTCGCAAAAACATTGTTTTTGGGCGCCTTCGGATAAGGCCGCCAAAAATGTATGAGCATTGCGACGGTCTTCAGCATATTTGTTTCGGATTTTTGATAATTCGTCTAAGCTAGCACTGCATTTTGCATATTGGTCACTTTTTTCAACTTTTTGGGTGAATTGTTGCAGAGTTCCTAATTTTTTGTTTATAGACATACCTCTAGAACATGTAACTTGGCCATCTTTGTCAATTTTCAAAGCAGAACAGTCAATACTTCGATCGTACACACTTTTCAATAAAGTATAAGATTCCTCTTCTATAATTGCTTCTTTTTTGGTTTTCAAATTATCGAGAGCTTCTTTCATTTTGCTTTGAGCCTGAAGTGCTCGGTTTTTTAATTTGGTGACATTAACATCTGTGTATTCAGTATCGTTTAAGTCGTCAAACATTTTGGAAATAGTGTTGTTACCCGTGGCTGGCTTGAAATATTTATCTGCCATTTCTGCGCCTTCTTTGTCATTGGCGCCAAATGATGGTTCAGAGGTAAAAATCTCGTCGATACTTTTACTGAGGCTTCCATACAAATAATGGCAGGGTGTTTCTTTGCTATTTTTGTTATTTTTATCATTCTTATAATTCTTATATAGTGAGAGATATTTGCCATTAAAGTTTTTGTAGTCCTCTTTCATAGTTGACAAAGCTTTATAAGCGTTTTGAGCAATCTGCTTTTTGTTATTTTCATTGAGTTCGCATTCCACAACTTCGCCGCCGACTTTAGCACCATCCATTTTGGCTGTGGTGGTTACCGCGTCACCGGCGAACGATGCCGTTGTACTTAGACACAATAAAAAACATCCCGCTAAAACTACTGATAACGAGTATATTAAATTGCTTTTTTTTAAAAAGCTTAGACCAATCATAGCCGTCCTTACAAAATAAAAGTCCCAAACATAGGGTAAGTATAACATAATTTTACAATTATTTGTATGACAATATGGTTAAATATTCGTAATCAAATTTTCTTTTTTAGAGAGAATCGGTAGTATTTTAATCTGAAACAGCAGAGAATTTGCCTTTAGTCAAATAGGCATGGCAAGCTTTGCCAAGTTCAACGTCGTTGAGCGGCAACCAACGATATTTGCTTATATAGAAAATATCTTTAGCATAAGATTTTTCGCTAGGCGGTGACATAAACGGAAAACTTTCAAAACGTTCCAGCAATTTTTTTACGAATCGAGTATAAGCCGGAGCGTAAAAAATTATTCCATGCTGAATTTCTGCTGGAAGCTTGGCCAAAGCGAGCGCTCTTTCC
>USCF01000046.1 GCA_900553115.1 uncultured Alphaproteobacteria bacterium | reverse complement strand
TAATTAAAAAAAATAGTCTATATTTACTTAGATTTAACGTTATTTCTATGGGGGATACCTTGTATAATTTACCTAATATTTTGACGATTTCCAGAATCGTGGTCATACCGCTTATTTTCATGTCCATTTATTTTACGTCGTATGCATGGGCTATGCTGGCGGGAATTTTATTTGTCGTTGCATCTATCACGGATTATCTTGACGGCTATTTGGCCAGAGCTTGGAATGAAACCTCGGCTTTTGGACGTTTGTTGGACCCTATTGCCGATAAATTGCTGGTGGCGACTGCATTGGTGGTGATTTTAGCAAAGAAGAATATGTATACTTTGGATATTACCATCATTCCGGCGTTTGTTATCTTATGCCGTGAAATTCTTGTTTCGGGCTTGCGTGAATTTTTACGTGAAGTTAATGTCGGACTTCCGGTGACAAAATTAGCTAAGTGGAAAACAGCTTTCCAAATGACAGCGTTGGCGATGATGCTGTTCAAAGATTTGTGGATTGGCTGGAGTTATACCGGTGAATTTTTGCTGTGGGTTGCAGCAACTTTGACCTTTATTACCGGCTACCAATATTATCAGCGCAGTCTTGATTATGTCAAAGCCGAAGAGGCTAAAAAAATTAAAGAAGTTAAAGGTGTTGTTATTGACGAACCAATAGTAAAAACTGCGGCAGCTAAACCTGCTAAAACAAAAAAGTCTGCCGTGAAAAAAACTTCTGCAGCTAAAACAAATACAAAGAAAACTGCTGCAAAAAAGACTGTATCTAAAAAAGTTAAGGCATAAAAAATAAAGGTTAGTGATGGTAAAAGACTATCCGCACATTTTGGTTATTGATGACGATACGCGGCTGCGGAGTTTGCTGCAGCGCTATTTGCAAGAAAACGGTTTTGCCGTTTCGGCCGCCAAAGATGCTGAAAATGCGCGGATGTTTTTGCATCAATATCAATTTAATTTGTTGATTGTTGATGTGATGATGCCAGGGGAAAGCGGTATTGAATTTTTGCAAAAGCTGCGTTGTGATAATGATGTTCCGGCGATTGTGTTAACCGCAATGGGGGATACTGCAGATAGAATTATGGGGTTGGAAGCCGGAGCCGATGACTATTTGCCCAAGCCTTTTGAACCAAAAGAACTGGTTTTGCGGATTAATAATATTTTGCGCCGTATTCCTCAGTCAAGCGAACAAAGTAAGCCTGTTTTGAAAATGGGGGCTTTTGTTTATGATTTAGAGAAAAAAGAACTTAGCCTGACAAACGGCGAGATTGTTCACATTACTCCGGTTGAACAATCAATTTTAAATACATTAGGTGCTAAATGCGGGCAAATTTTTACTCGTGAGAAATTGGCAGAATTGTTAGGCGCCGGACAAAATTCTCGCTCTATTGACGTGCAGATTACAAGACTGCGTAAAAAAATAGAAGAAGATTCAAAAAATCCACGCTATTTGCAAACGGTGCGTGGTAAAGGTTATATGTTATTAACAGAATAGGAGATAGTTATGCATATTAAATATCCAAGAAAAGTAGAAAGTTTATTAGTGGCTCTGCGTCGCAGATTGCTGCCGAGAAGTTTGTTTTTCCGCACGATGCTGCTGATTTTTATACCATTGATTGTGGTGCAGGTTGTGTCTATTTATGCTTTTTTGGATGGCAACTGGACCAAGGTTGGCAAAAAGTTTTCAGATAATCTGACGGCAAATATGGCTTTTGTGATGCAAATGCATGGTGCAGATACTGATTTTTCACGAGTTCAGCAAATGGCTTCTTCTATTTACGGCTTGGACGTCAGCTATTATGACAATGAAAATAAGCACACAGTTTGGCGTAAAAATAAAAAAGAAAATCCACTGGTAACTGGCTTTTTGAGCGAATCTTTGCATCAGCAATTTCCGCAAGCTAATACCGAGATTTTTTTGGGCAAACATCGTTCCAGTCTAAATATTTTGGTTGATACTGACCAGGGCTTGTATGTGTTCAACACTTCGGTTAAAAATATTTTCAGCAGTTCTATCTTTGGCTTTGTTTTATGGATGATCGGCACATCTTTATTGTTATTTGTAGTGGCAGTGCTGTTTTTGCGAGTTCAAGTTCGTTCAATTTCTCAGCTTGCCGCAGCTGCCGAAGATTTTGGTAAAGGTATCAATACCAAGTTTAAGCCTTATGGTTCAATAGAAGTTCGCCGTGCCGGTTTGGCTTTTACTAAGATGAAAGAGCGCATTATGCGTCAGATTTCAGAAAAAACACAGATGCTGGCAGGTGTTTCTCACGATTTACGTACTCCGCTTACACGGATGGAACTGCAAATTGCAATGTTGCCGGATTCTAAAGAAAATCAAGAATTTATACAAGATATAAATGAAATGGAAAAAATGTTGGATGGCTATCTCTCATATGTTAGCGGAGAAGGCGGTGAAAAATCTTCTTTTGTTGATGTAAATGAAATGGTTTCAAGTATTATCAATAAATATCGTAAAAATTCAAATGCGATGATTCGTTATTCTACCAACTATGATGTTAGTGCTATTCAAGGACGTGAACAGGCTTTGCGCCGCGCATTTACAAATGTGATTGAAAATGCTTTTCATTATGGGAAAACAATTGCGGTTAAATTGGAAAGCGACGACAAACATTTGGAATTGTCGGTTGATGATGATGGTCCAGGTATTCCGGCGGAAAAACGCGATGATGTGTTCAAGGCGTTTTATCGTGTTGAAGATTCTCGCAACAAAGAAACCGGAGGTGTCGGTCTAGGTTTGGCAATTGCCAAAGATGTGGTTGTTTCTCATGGCGGTACAATCACTCTTGCTGATAGCGATTTGGGAGGTTTGAGAGTACTCATCAGTATTCCCTTGTAACAAAGGATTGAGAATTATCCGCCGTTATCGTGGGTACGGCGGATAGATGAATGCGGGTTTAATTGGTATTCATCTATAATGTTTGGCTTATGCAGATTATAACAAGTTTTTGTGTTTTATATATGCTATAAATTTAAGCTGCAGAGTCATTGATAATAAAAAAAGAGAAAGTTATCAAAACTTTCTCTTTTTTTATTTATTATTTATCTTCAGCATACGGATTATCAGATTTGCGGACAGTTATGCGAATTGGAACGCCGCCTAAATTAAAAGTATCGCGCAGACTGTTTGTCAAATAACGCAAGTACGAATCCGGAAGCCCTTCGGGATTGCTGGAAAAAATAAAAAATGAAGGCGGACGCGATTTTGCCTGTGTGATAAACTTTAGCTTAATACGGCGTTTGTTTTTACCTAAAGGTGCAGGATTTTGCTCTTGTACATCGGCAAACCATTTATTGAGCGGTGCTGTTGGTACACGTGTGTTCCAACGGTCATAAACTTTTAGCACAGCGCTCATTAATTTATCTAAACCTTCTTTTTTTAGAGCTGAAATCGTTACTGTTGGTACACCGGCAACTTGTGTCAGTGAAGTCATAAGTTTATAGTTCAGTTTATCTAAAGCTTCTTTGCGATTAGCGATATCCCATTTGTTAACGGCAATAACCAAAGCGCGCCCTTCGTCGATAACTCGGCGGGCAATGGTTAAATCTTGTTTTTCTAAAACTGCATCAGCGTCCAAAACCAAAACCACTACTTGAGCCATATCCGCGGCATATTTTGTACTTTCGACAGACATTTTTTCGAGTGAATTTGTAACTTTTGACTGGCGGCGCAAACCGGCAGTGTCTACCAAATTAAATTTACGGCCTTTCCATTGCCAGCTTGTGGTAATGGCATCTCTGGTCATACCTGCTTCCGGACCGGTGAGCATTCTTTCGTCGTTTAGCAAAGCGTTTACTAAAGTGGATTTACCCACGTTAGGACGTCCGACAAAAGCCAGCTGAATAGGACGTTTATTGGCTTCTTCAACTGAAAAATCTTCGGGAATTTGTCCCAGAGTTTTGACTTGTTGTTTTTCGGCTTCTTTTTTATTTTTTTCTTCTTCTGTTTCTGTCAAACAGGTGTATAAATCTTCAAAGCCTAAACCATGTTCGGCCGAAAAAGGAATTGGCTCGCCCAAACCTAATTTATAGGCCTCATAAATACCATCTTCATGTTTTTTGCCTTCACATTTGTTCGCCAGTAAAATAACCGGTTTGTGAGTTTGTCGTACTAAATCGGCAAATAGTTCATCATATGGCTGTACGCCTGCGCGGGCGTCAAATAAAAATAAGCAGACGTCAGCTTCGGCAATTGCCATTTGGGTTTGTTTCCACATCCGACTTTCCATATTGTCGGTTGTGGAATATTCATAACCGGCAGTGTCAATTAACTGCAGTTCCAAATCCCGAAATTTAGCCGGAGCCATTTTGCGGTCACGTGTGACACCAGGCATATCATGAACAATAGCCAGTTTTTTACCGACTAAACGATTAAACAGGGTTGATTTACCAACGTTAGGACGTCCGATTATGGCAACAGAAAGCACTTTATTCTCCTTATTTATAAGCGATTAAATCGGCATCAGCCGTAACAAAAAAGATATAGCCGTTGGCAACAATAGGAGCCGAATTTAAGCGTTCGCCCAAATCCACACTGTTTATAAGTTTGCCGGTTTGCGGCATATACAAATGAACTGTGCCGTTTGAAAGCGCGACAACTAAGCGTCCGTCTAACATTAATGGCGTAAACGCAGTCACGTCGGCAGCTTTTTTACCAAGATTAATCGGTGTTGCCCACAGAATATCACCATTTTCTTTACTTACAGCTACTAAATCATTGGTGTTGGACACAATATAAATGGTATTGCCAACCAAAAGCGGAGTATTGACGCTGCCAATTTCTTTTTCCCATTTCCGCATACCGCTACGCAAATCTATTGCCGCTAAAACATTGGAATTGCCAATAGCATAAACGGTGTCGCCGTCTATTATCGGTGCCGATTTTATTGTGTCTAAAAAGGTTGAAGAATAGGCTTGACGGTTAGAAATCAAAATATCAGACCACAGCGGAGAACCTAAAGTGGCGTTAAATGCTTGAATTTCACCGTTTGAAAAGCCTGTTATAACCATGTCTAAATCAGGCGCATAGGCGGCAGGGGCGCCGCCAACAAGAGTGGTGTTTTCTAATGAAATATCATATTTCCACTGTTCTTCGCCGTTTTTAGCGTTGAGAACATAAAATTTGTTGTCAACACTCTGCACAAAAACATTGCCGTTGGCAACCATTGGGGCTATACGCAGCGGAGTTTGCAATGATTTGCTCCAGAGTATTTCGCCTTTTTGCGTGTTTACGGCATAAACCGAGCCATAACCGGTTGTGGCATAAATTACGCCGTTATTAAAGGCAATACCAGCACCTTTTAGCGCTGTGTCGTCAACATTGTCATTTTTAGATGCAAGTTTAACGTCCCAAATAACTTCGCCGTCTTTCATGTCGAAAGCGCTTAGCAAGCCAGCAGCGTCAAGAGTATATACTTTGTTTCCGTTTGCCAACGGTTTAGAAATCAAAAACTCACGTTTGGAACCGCCTTTACCAAAGCTGCTGCTCCATTGTTTTTGAAAGTTTGAGCCGACTTTGAAATTTTGCTGAATATGCTGAGCATTGTAGCTTTCTTGCTGCCATGCAGAATTCGCGTACGATGACGGAATAGTTACTTTACCGGTTGTGTTAACCACATCAGGCTTGATGGCCGCCACCGGATCCAAAACGGCGATGCGTTCACCTTTGGGCAAAACTTTATCACTGGAACAAGCGCCGACAAGCGCCACCAAAGCAGTGCAGCCAGCCAAAGCTATTGTTTTTTTACTCAACATATAATCACCTAAATAAAATTTCTATTCTTCGGTATTTAAGGACGACATCATTTCTTGAATTTTTGATTTGAAACTATCCGGCAAATCTTTTACGGTTAAAAGTTTGGTATAAATTTCACGGGCAGTTTGCAAATCGCCTTCGCGGATGGCAGCCATTGCCAGCAAATCGTTGGCCAGCGGGGTCCAAGAGTTATTAGCGTCTAAAACCGGCTGCAATAAATCGGTTAATTCTTGTTTAGACATAACATCAACTTTGTAAGTTGCATATTTTACTAAGGCAATTTGACGAACCTCGGTGTTAACTTGAGGGTCTTTGGTCAATGCTTCAAGCATAGCCATTGCTTCTTCATCTTTTTGCTGCTCAAACAAGACATTGGCAATTTGCAAACGGGCAAAGTCGCCATAAATTCCGTGGTCAGATTGATTGATTTTTTGCAAAGCAGCAATCATTGCTTCGGGATTATCCTGTTTGTGAGCGGCGTCCATATAAGTTTCGGTTGTCATTTGATTTTGTTGCAAACGCCAGCTTTTTATTCTTTCAAAAGAAACTGCACCGCACACGGCAACGGCAACAATGGCGATAATCAACAAACCGTAACGATTCCAAAGTTCTTTGAAGTTATCATTTTTAACTTCTTCACTGACTTCATTTATAAATGCGTCAGTATAATCCGGATTTACGTCAGCTTTGGTTTTGATTTCAGCTGGTTGGATGGTTTTATTTTCTTTTTTTACCGCAGCAGTTTTTTTTGCGGCAGGTTTTCTGGTCTTTTTTTCAGTATTTTTCATAATTTTATCCCTATAAAATTAAAAGTTGTTTTATCCATAGCAAATAAAGAGCCATAAAGCAAATATTTTCTTAGTTTCGGCGTACGATTTCTCGTATTATGTAGCCTCTAACCCAGCGCAAGTCCTCAACAGGCATATTTTTGCCAAACACCATGCTTCTGTCATGCGATACTACTGATAGGTAATATCTGTCGGTAATCGGGTTGTGGCCAACATCTACGGCTTCTATTTTGTCTTTAGGCAAAAATTCGGCATCAACGCGTAAAAACATTATGTTATGTCCTAAAATAATGTCGCTTGGTGTAACTATCAATACGTCTTTGCTGAATAGGCTCAATATTGTGAATATCATTACGGCAAAGCATATAAATAATATGCCGCTGAACCACCATATACCGATATATGACAAAATAAGCTCATGAAAGTATACACCTAAGCCCATAATTGAGCCAAGTCCCAAAATACCAAGACAGGCGAGCAGGCTGTAGGCGTCAAAAAACAAATATTTTTCTTTTACTATAACTTTGTTCTTTTTGACGCGGCATTTGACCGAATCCGGAATTGTATCTTCGGTTTCATAAAGAGCCTTGAGCTGCCATTTTTTTGCCATTTCTTTCAGCGTTTTATTGAGTTCGGCGTGGTGGCGCGATACTAAGCCGTGGTCAGTCATAAACAGAGCCGGCATTTTTAATTTGGCAGCGTAATATTCCCAAATTTTACGGATATTGCGGCCGCTGGTGCTGATATAAAGCGGAATTCTTTTGTTTTTATCTGCGTGGTATAACTCAATGATATAGCGGTTGCGGTTAATTAGACCAAATTGATAATATTCAACCTTAAATAATACGCCGAGATAGTTATAGAGGTTTTCTACTTCAACCTGCTTGTCGCCAAACAATGGTTTGTGAACGATTTTTATTTTGTCGCCGTCAAAAAAGATTTTTTTGTAGCGCAGCATAGCCATGGTGGATAGACAAGTAATCAAAATACCGAAAATAAGCACAAAAGAATCAAAAACATAGCGTAGAGTTCCAATGTTAGC
>USCF01000045.1 GCA_900553115.1 uncultured Alphaproteobacteria bacterium | reverse complement strand
CGTGCCTATGAATATTTTTTATGCGGTTATCACAGCCGGTGAAATTGCTCACTACCATCTAAAAAATCAGATAAAATCAGGTTCAACTTATTTTTCGCTGGATAATAATAAACAGTGTTCGGTTGATGGGTTGGCTTTTGAAAAAGTCGACAGTGTGGTTTTGGCAGATTTTATTTTGGCTGAAACCAATAAATTTGGGGTTGAAACAGAACAATGGAATTCTGTTTTGGAGCAAGCGTTGAGTTTGCATCTGCCGTTTTTGTGCGTGGGCAATGATACGAGTGTGCTCACAAAAGACGGAGTAAAAGCCAATGTTGGTTCATTGGCAGAGCAATTTGCCATAATGGGCGGAAAAATTATTCCGTTCGGCAAGCCGGATTTGCGTATAGCTACATATTTGACTGAAAATATAGGTGATTTTGACGCGTCACGTTGTTTGTTTATTGGAGACAACATGGCAACAGATATGCGTTTAGGTAATAATTTTGGCGGTAAAAATCTGTTGTTGACAAACGGTGTTCATCAGATAAAAGGTGATTTGATAAAGCAAGTTGACGAACTTTCGACAAGCTATGGTTTGAGCGTTGATTATTGTATGGAGAAATTGGAATGGTAATTTCGGGTAATAAACGCTTAATGCTGCTGGTTTTGTGCGTCTGCCTAATCCTTTCTGTACTGAAATGTCAGGTTGCGGAACTTGGATGGGATCGCTTTAAAGAAGAGATAGCCGTAAAACAGCAAGGATATACAGAAAAAATTTCGGCGGAAGAGCTTGATGATTTTATTAGTTTGTGGACGCAATTTAAAGAATTGGGTTGGGCAGATGATTTGATGGTGTCATACAAAATCAGCCGTCCGTCCAAATTTATGGATTGGAAAAGCAAGATGTGGTTTGTTTATCATAAATGGGACGCCGATAGATTTTTTTATGTGCAGCAGCGATTATCAGCTTTGCTGTATACGCTGAGTGTTCGCCGCAACGCCGAAGCTCTTATTACTATGTTACAAGATCGTACTGAACCGGTGGCAAAGCAAATGCTTGAAATTCAAAAACAACGCAGTCTTGCCGGTCAAGAAGATTTGGATGAGTTGAAACTTGTAGAAAGTAAAGAAGAAGTTTTAAAAAAATTATTTGAGTAATGCGTTTTGCCGAATTTTAGCAGAAATAGTGCTAAAAAGTCGGTAATATGCTTATTTTTTATTTTTCTTATTAATAAAATTATAACTTTATCGGATAATAATGGGATTTAACACGAAAATAAGTGAGAAAAATAATGGATACTAAAACAATTTTGAACACAATAATCAATGCCGATTGCATCGAAACAATGAATCAGATGGAAGAAAATTCGGTAGATGTGATTTTTGCCGATCCGCCTTACAATATGCAATTGGGCGAGGCCTTGCTGCGTCCGGATAATACGATTGTTAACGGCGTTGATGAAGAGTGGGATAGTTTTGAAAGCTTGGCCGCATATGATGAATATACAAAACAATGGCTGAGCGCCGCTCGCCGCATTTTGAAAGATGATGGAAGCATTTGGGTTATTGGTTCGTATCACAATATTTTTCGTGTCGGCTATATTTTACAAAATTTGGGATTTTGGATTTTGAATGACGTGGTTTGGAACAAAACAAATCCAATGCCTAATTTTAAGGGTACGCGTTTTACCAATGCGCATGAAACTTTGATTTGGGCGGTAAAAAATCCTAAAGCAAAATATACTTTTAATTATGAGGCCATGAAAGCGCTGAATGATGAAACGCAAATGCGCAGTATTTGGGAAATTCCTATTTGCACAGGCAAAGAGCGCTTGAAAAACGGTCAGGGCGAAAAATTACATCCAACGCAAAAACCTGAAGCATTGCTGTATCGTGTAATTTTGGCGTCGACCAAGCCCGGCGATGTTGTTTTAGATCCGTTTTTCGGTACCGGAACGACTGGTGCGATGGCAAAGAAAATGGGACGTAATTTTATTGGTATTGAACGTGATAAGTCGTATGTTGCCGGCGCTCAGGCTCGTGTCGACGGTATTGAGACATTAAGCGGCGATGCTTTGGACTATACGGTTAAAAAGAAACTGCAGCGCGTGCCATTTGGAGCGGTGATTGAGCATGGTATGCTATCTCCTGGAGATGTTTTGAGCGATGCCAGCGGCAAACATTTTGCAACCATTCGGGCTGACGGTTCTATCAAAAGCAGTACGGCAGAAGGTTCTATTCATCAAGTTGGTGCTGCCGAGCAAAATGCAGCTGCTTGCAATGGTTGGGAATATTGGTATTTCAAAGATAATAAAAACGGTTTAGTTTGTATTGACGAACTGCGGTGTCAGCTGCGTCAGGAAATGTATGGGGCAAAATAAAATTGAATACAGGGCGGAAACCGGATTATAGAGAGTTTAGAGATAAAAAAGAGGCAGAAGAGAGCAATGTTTTGCCAAAGGGTGATTGCTATGCGGCCATAGACTTGGGAACAAACTCTTGCCGATTGGTTATTGCCCAGCCTACTCCTAGCTCTTTTCATGTGGTTGAAACCTTTTCTCGTATAACTCGTTTGGGCGAAGGAATTATCAACGGCAATATGCTTTCTAAGCCAGCTATCCGCCGTACCATTGCCGCGCTAAAAGTTTGCAGCGCCATATTGAATGAATATCAGCCGATTGTTCGTATGCGTTTTGTGGCAACAGCCGCATGCCGGCGTGCGCTTAACTGCAAAGAGTTTGAAATGGCGGTAAAGCAATCTACAGGTTTGAATATGGAAGTTATATCTTCTAAAGAAGAAGCCCGTTTGGCGGTGGTTGGATGTATGCCGCTTTTAAACCGTATGATTAAGCGGGCGTTGGTTTTTGATATCGGCGGCGGTTCAACCGAAATTTCGTTGGCGCGGGTTACGGAAACCGGTAAAACTTTTATTGAAGGTTTTGTGTCGTTGCCGTATGGCGTGGTTACCATTGCCGAAGCTTTTCCCGGAAAAGATATGACAACTTTGGCCTATGACACTATTGTTGAGCGTACGCAAAAAATATTGCAGGAATTTGAAGATAAATATCATATAAGCGAAGCAATCAGCAATCAAGAAATACAAATTATAGGTACTTCCGGAACAGTTACGGTTTTGGGCGCGGTGCATTTAAATTTACCTCGCTATAATCGTGCCGCTGTTGATGGAATAGCACTTTCCGGAACAGATATTGCAAAAGTTATCCGGCGTATTAAAAATATGGGATATGAAGGGCGCTGTAAACATTCTTGCATTGGCAAACTTAAAGCCGATTTGACAATAGCTGGTTGCACTATTATTGAATCGTTGTGTTCTTTTTGGCCTGTTAGCGAAATTACCATTGCGGATAGAGGTATTCGCGAAGGTATCCTTTTGGATATGATGCATCATCAAAAAAATAATTATTTCCATAAAGGTGGTAAACGCCATAAACTTTTTAGAAAGGGACGATATTATGGACAAAGAAAATCTGGCGGCGATTGATTTGGGGACAAATTCCTGCCGTTTGCGTATTACCGATGCTAAAGGCAATGTTTTGTATCATGAGGCCGTAACCGTTAAATTGGGCGAGGGGCTTTATGAAAGCGGAAATTTTTCAGAGACTGCTATTCAGCGCGGGGTTAGTTGTCTGGTTAATTTTTCCGAATTGATGAAAAGCTATCATGTTGGGCATTATCGCGCGGTGGCGACGGCTTCATGCCGTAAAGCGCAAAACAGCAATGTTTTTATTCAAATGGTACAGGAGCTTAGCGGTATTAAGTTGGAGGTTATCTCGGCCGAAGAAGAGGCTTTGCTGAATTTGAAAGGCGCGGTTCTGAATGTTCCCGAAACAGCCAAGTATGTGCTTTTATATGATTTGGGCGGTGGCTCAACAGAGATAATTTTGGCTGAAAATGGTAAAAATCCCACCGAAATTTATACTTTATCAATACCTTGGGGAGCCAGAACAGCTTCAGAAGCTTTTGATTTGGTAGAATATGATGAAGAAAAAGCTAAAAAGCTGGAAGCTGAAATTAAAACACACGTTGAAGAGTTTTTGCAAAACTCAGAATTTTTGATGTATTTACCGCAATGCTTTTGTGTGGCGACTTCTAGCACTCCGCTGCGTCTTTTGAGTATGGTTAACAAAATCGGTTATTATAATATGGATATTGCTGATGGTATGTCGGCGTCAACTGCGCAAATAGATAAGCAAATAGATGAAATTTTGCAGATGAATTTGGAACAGTTGATGAAAAGTCCATATATTGGGGAAAACCGAGCGCCGATTTTTGTGGCGGCCTGCATTATTTTCCGCACTGTTTATAAGATTTTGCAAATTAAAAATCTAACTGCATCGCTAAAAGGCGCTCAAGACGCAATTATAGATGAATTGGAGCAAAAATGGCAAAATTAACAGCATCGGCCAAAATTGTCCGTGGCCGCAATCATCTGACTGTAAAGGTAAAAACGGCAAAATATAACAAGCCTTCGTCAAACCGTTGGCTACAGCGTCAATTAAATGATCCTTATGTGTCGGAGTCTAAGCGTTTGGGATATCGTTCTCGGGCTGCTTTTAAGTTGATTCAGCTGGATGAAAAATATCATTTTTTAGGCAAGGGCAAAACAATTGTCGATTTAGGTTGTGCGCCGGGTGGCTGGACACAGGTTGCAGCACAGCGTAACAAAGGCAGCGGGCAGATTGTGGGAATGGATTTGCTGCCGGCAGAGCCAATAGAAGGTGCTATTTTGCTGCAGCAAGATTTTACCGAGCCGAGCGCCGCCGATAAGCTGAAAGAACTTTTGCACGGTCCTGCCGATGTGGTGATGAGTGATATGGCGGCCAACACTACCGGTCATCAGCAAACCGACCATTTGCGCACCATTGCTTTGGTTGAATTGGCCTATACTTTTGCCAAAGAGGTATTGGCAGAAGGTGGAATTTTTATAGCCAAAGTTTTTCAGGGTGGAACCGAAGGCGAGCTTTTAACTGATATGAAAAAAAACTTTACAAAGGTAACGCATTTTAAACCAGATGCCAGCAGGCAGGACTCCGTTGAAATGTATGTGGTTGCTCAAGGTTTCAAAAAGTAATTAGGTGAAACTCGTCTAATGGCTTTCTGCTTGTAAGATTTTTTCTTATGTACTAGTTTGTACACTGCAAAAAAATCTTACTTCGCATTAAGCTCATTATCCGAGTTTCTGAGAGTTAGTGCCGGTTGCAGCAATAAGCAGCCGGTTTTTCTTATGTACTAGTTTGTACACGTTACTTAAAAATTCCGTCGCATCTACGCACGCTATTTGAGTTTCTTAAGAGCAAGAGCAACGCGCCTAACGGCACATCTAAAGACATATTGAATGTTAAATAAAAAGGTAGAGATTTTATTCTCTACCTTTTTCCTAAGTTTATCTTAAGACTTATAAAAAGTAATTGCGCAGATAATCAGCTAAATCTGCTGTGTTGACGCGGATTTGTTCCATTGTGTCGCGGTCACGCAAGGTTACGCTTTCCGGCTGCTGTTCAATGGTTTCAAAATCAACAGTCAGACACAACGGTGTGCCGACTTCATCATGACGGCGATAGGCCTTGCCGATGTTACCGGTGTTTTCCAAAGCCACACGACCGATACCAAGTTTCATCAGCTGTTTTTTCAGCTCATGGCATTTAGCCATAATTTGCTCGTTATTCTTTTTCAGCGGAATAATCGCCACTTTAATCGGGGCCAAATGCTTTTTGAGTTTCAAAACAACACGACTGTTGCCATCGCCTAAATCTTCTTCGGTATAAGCCTCGGTTAGCACGGCCAAAACACCTCTGTCCACACCCATAGATGGTTCAATCACAAATGGAATCACCCATTTGCCGTTTTCATCTTGAATGCACAATTTGGTTGTAGAATCCGGATTGGCGTGGCAATGTGCTTCCAGCTGAAATTCGCTTTGATTTTTGGTGTGGTTGCCCAAATCATAGTCGCGGCGGTTGGCAATGCCTTCCAGCTCTTCCATGCCATGCGGAAATTGATATTCTATATCATAGCAGGCCTTAGCATAATGCGCCAAATCATCGTCAGGGGTTTTATAGATATTCATATGCTCTTTAACCAAACCTTGGTCAAGCCACCATTGAATACGGGTTTCTTTCCATTTTTCATGCCATTCAATATCGGTTCCAGGGGTTACAAAATACTCCAGTTCGGCTTGTTCAAATTCACGCACGCGGAAAATAAAGTTGCGCGGAGTAATTTCGTTACGGAAAGACTTACCGATTTGGGCAATACCAAACGGAAGTTTGCGGGAGGTGGAATCTACCACATTTTTGAACTGCGTAAAAATAGCCTGAGCAGTTTCCGGACGCAGATAGGCAATGTTTTCATCACATTCTACCGGACCGACCTGAGTTTTAAACATCAGGTTAAACGGACGAGGCTCAGTCAAATCTGTTGAGCCGCAAACCGGACATTTGCCGCCAATTTGGTCAGCGCGGAAACGGCCTTTGCACTTTTTGCAATCTACCATCGGGTCAGAAAAAGTATCTTCATGACCGGAATATTTCAGAACTTTGCGGTTGGTTAAAATAGCGGCGTCCAAACCTTCAACATCATCACGCTCATAAACCATAGCGCGCCACCAAGCGGCTTTTAGGTTGTTTTTGAGTTCCACACCCAGCGGGCCATAGTCATAAACGCCTTGCATACCGCCGTAAATATCAGCGTTTTGAAAAATAAAACCTCTTCTTTTGCACAAAGAAACCAGCTGGTCCATAGAAGTTGCTACCATAATTTTAAATCCTTCTTTCTCTTTATTGTTTTTTAATAAGTTTGTTTTACTTTATAATTTTAGAAAATGCAAGAGGGATTAAAGATGAAGAGAACAAAAGTAGCGTTTGCTTATGATTTTGATGAAACGCTCAGTACAACTTATATGCAGGATTATTTTTTGATTCCGGAACTGGGAATGAAACCGGAAAATTTTTGGAAAGAAGCCAACGCTTGGTCAGAGGCAAACGGTGTGGATCAAGTGACCGGAAGTATGTATTACTTTAAAAAAACGGCAGAAAAAACCGGTTTGAAACTGACTAAAGAAAATATGTTTTGCTGCGGCGAGTTTATTGTTTTTTTCAAAGGCGTGACCGAGTGGTTTGAGCGTATCAACGCTTATGGCAAAACTCTGGGATTGGATATTGAACACTATATAATTTCTTCTGGCTATGAAGAGATTATTGAAGGTTGCAGCATACGCAAGTTTTTTAAGGACGTGTATGGCTGCGCTTTTGCCTATAATGAAGAAGGTTTGCCGGTTTGGCCGGCGCGAGTGGTTAACTATTCCGGAAAGGTGCAATATCTTTCTAAAATCAACAAAGGTTTAGGAAAATTTGAAGATAAAGCCGTAAATGATTATACTCCGGATGACAAACGCCGCATACCGTTTAGCCGTATTATCTATTTTGGCGACGGACTAACCGATATTCCATCTATGCGTATGGTAAAAGAGCATAACGGCACGGCGATTGCGGTGTATAAACCACGCAGCCACCACAAAGAAAAAGCCATAAAATTACTGAAAGATAATCGTGTTAATTTTGCCTTGGCTGCCGATTATCGCGAGGGCAAAGAAATTGATTGCGTTGTGAAAACAATTTTAAATAAAATTGCCACTGACCGTGATTTGGAAGTTTTGAGCAAGCGTGAAGACCGTAAAAAAGAAGGCTGTGGAATTTAATTTTAGGTTTGTCCGATAATTTCTATGTGGGCGGTTTGTGTTGCTATAAACCGCTTATATTTATTTTAGCAGCGTATTCAGTCCTATACCGAGTAGAGAAAAGTTTTTTAAGACATA
>USCF01000044.1 GCA_900553115.1 uncultured Alphaproteobacteria bacterium | reverse complement strand
CTATTAAAATATCCAGTCGCTGCGCTCGTAGCTTAATTGGATAGAGCATCTGACTACGGATCAGAAGGTTGTGAGTTCGAGTCCCGCCGAGCGCGCCAATAAAACAAAAAAGGTCTCTTTTGAGACCTTTTTTTGTTTTATTAATGCTATGCAGCGAGGGCGAGAACTCACAGATGTGAGTTTGACCGCAAACGAAAGGCAGACGCAAGAATGCCGGTTGCCGCAGGCAATGAGTGAAGCGGCGGCGTAGCGTAGCGCAGCCAGTCCCGCCGTCATTTTGAAAAAACGATTTTCAATGTTTCAGGTCTCTTTTGAGACCTTTTTTGTTTTATTAGTGCCGTGCAGCGAGGGCGAGAACTCACAGATGTGAGTTTGACCGCAAACGAAAGGCAGACGCAAGAATGCCGATTGCCGCATATATCAAAACTCCGCCAGACTTGCATCGGGCGGAGTTCTTATGTTTTTTAAAAGTTTACTTGCGACGCAAGAATGATGGAATATCCAACTCATCTCCAGAAAGTTCCGGAACATCGTTGTTTTCATCTGCCGAGAATTTAACAATATTTTCCGGCAAATCATCGCTTTCTTCTTTTTTCTTGCGGCTGCGGATACCGATAACGCGTTCAATAAATGTAGGTTTTACATCGTCTTCGGATTCATCTGCTTGGCGTTCGTCCAGAGCAGGCGCTGCCGGCTTGCTATCTTTAAAGATATCAGAATCGTGATTTTGGAACAAAACCGGCTCTTCTTCAGTTTCCACAACATTTTGAATTGGAGTTACACTGGAGAAGAAATCATCATCTTTCGGCGCTACAGCACTAAATTCATTATTACTAGTTTCTTCATCTTCGGCTTTATTGGCAGAACTATTCATAATAGCGCTGAACAAAGCAGAGGCCTGAGGAACTTCCGGCAACTCGTCGGACTTGTCCAATGAAGAGAAATCATTATCCAAGGAAGCGCTTTCCGGTGTTGGTTCTGTAATTTCTTCAACAGGTGTTTCGGTTTCTGTTAAAACACTGTCATTAAAATCCAAAGATACAGGTTCTTCTACCTCTGTTTCATTTACCTCAACAGTTGGAACAAAGGCTGTATCATCATAACTTTGATCAATCAAAGACGGCTCTTTGGTACGCGGCAAGGCTTCCGGCTGCGGTTTTCCGTCGTTAATACCTGTTACAACAATGGAAACACGAATTTTTCCGGCTAAATTTTCGTCATAGCTGGAACCAAAGATAATATTTGCATTATCATCAACTTCTTCTTTGATGATAGATGCAGCTTCGTCAATTTCCATCAAAGTGATGTCATCGCCGCCGGTGATGTTAATCAGCACACCTTTAGCGCCATGCATTGTGCAATCGTCCAAAAGCGGATTTGACAAAGCCTGTTTAGCAGCTTCTTGAGCGCGATTTTCGCCCTCGGCTTCACCGGTTCCCATAATCGCTTTACCCTTATCTTGCATAATGTTTTTAACATCGGCAAAATCAAGGTTAATCAGCCCCGGCATCATCATTAAGTCTGTGATAGAACGCACGCCGGAATACAAAACATCATCAGCCATCAAAAAAGCTTCAGCCAAAGTGGTTTTTTTGTCGGCAATACGGAACAGATTTTGATTAGGAATAACAATTATGCTGTCTACTTCACTGGTAAAATTAGCTAAAGCACTTTCGGCGGTTTCCATACGTTTACGACCTTCAAAAGTAAAAGGCTTGGTCACAACGCCAACGGTCAAAATACCTTTTTCCTTAGCAATATGCGCTACAACAGGAGCAGCACCAGAGCCCGTGCCGCCGCCCATGCCGGCAGTAATAAACACCATATTTACACCTTCAAGCTCGCGGGCAATTTCTTCTTTTGCTTCCTCAGCGGCAATTTTACCGATTTCCGGACGAGCACCAGCTCCCAAACCTTGAGTTATTTCCAAACCCAATTGAATTTTACGGCTAGAAGAAGAATGCGCTAATGCTTGAGCATCGGTATTAGCCACCACAAAATCAACGCCTTCCAGATTTTTAGCAATCATATTGTTTACGGCATTTCCGCCGCCGCCGCCAACACCAATAACGGCAATGCGCGGTTTTAAATGTGATACTGTGGTATCGGCAACACCCAATTTTATTGACATCTATCATTCTCCCAGTTAGACAGTTTTACTAATTTTAATATAAAATAACTGAAATAGATTAAGTTTTTGTTACTATTTTAAGAATTTTGACGTATCCAATTAAAAATTTTTGTTAGGCAACCGCCCTCGCCCACCGGACGATTTACAATTTTTTTCGGTTTACGCTCAGCATTTGTAGTAGCTAAATATAAAAGCCCCAAAGCGGTTGAAAAAGTTGGATTATTAATGATTTCCGGTATCCCTTGAATATTGCGCGGTCCGCCTAAACGAACCTGCTTATCCAAGATATAGGCGGCAACGTCGCGTATCCCCGGAAGCTGACTGCAGCCGCCGGTTAAAACAACACGGTGGTTTTGATGATTCTGCAATCCTTGCTGCGCCAATTTGCGCGCCACCATTTCAAATATTTCTTCCACACGCGGAGCAATAATTTTTATCAAATCAGAGCGATGCATTTGTCTGATTGAGCTATCATCTTCTTCACCAAGCGGATACACATTGATATTTTCATAATCATCATGGCTGACTAAAAAAGCGCAGCCGTGACGATTTTTCAAATCTTCAGCATGAGCAAAAGAAGTCGTCAAACCTTGCGTGATGTCTTTAGTGATATTTATTCCGCCAACCGGCAAAGTAGAAAAAGCTACCGGCACTCCGTTTTTGAAAGTGGCAATACTGGTAGTACCGCCGCCGATGTCAATAATGGTAGAGCCGTATTCTCGCTCGTCTTCTACCAAACAAGCCATACCTGACGCATACGCTGAAAGCACTTTATTTTCAATATCCAAATGCGCCGCCTCAACCACAGAAGCCAAATTTTTATAAAGCACATGCGGATACATACCAAGCAAAATTCCGGCTGAAAGTTCTTCACCATAAATATTCATTGGATCTTTGACATCTTCATTGCCGTCAATTTTATAGCCGACAGGCAAGCAATGTATCAGTTCATTATTTTCAACATTGACCTTGCTTAAAACGCGCTCTCTAACTTTAATAATATCGGCTTCGCTAATCGGGCGATTTTTTTTCAACGAGATAGACTCGCTACGCAGGCGGCTGCAAGTTTTATCACCAGAAACATTCAGAATAACGCTTTCTATGCGTTCGCCAGCCATTTGTTCGGCAGCTTCCACGGCATTGCAAACCGATAAAGTTGCTTGATTGATATCAGTGATAACGCCGTTTTTAATTCCCTTTGACGCATTATATCCGTAACTGACAATATTAATCTTTTTGTCTTTGCCTATATGAGCAATCAGACAGCAAACTTTTGAAGATCCAATATCCAAAGCGGCAATAGTGGAACGATTCACGATAAACTTTCCTCAAACTTTCAATTACGGGTTAGCATCTTTGTTACTGATTTTTACAATAACCTTATTCTTTAATCTTAAATCAATGAAAGTTAATTTACGTTTAAGAATACCACGTGTTTTATCTAATTTAACTAATTTTTTCCAAGCCTCTTCCACATCATCTTCCGGAAGTTTGACAGTAATTCCACTCAACACATCGTCAAAAGTCAGATTCCAGCGACGTTTGGAAATAAAGTTAGCTACTTTAACCCGAGAAAACAAATCCTTGTCTTTTTCAATTATTTTCAGCAAAGCATTAATATGCTCCGGCGCATCTTCTCCTACAATCTGCAGAATATTTTTTTGCAGCACATATTCTGTTTCAATAATCTTACCGTCTTCATCAATCGGATAAAATTCATTTTTATATTGCCAAATAGATTTAACTTTCTTTTCTCTGATACTAATATGAATAATGTTTGGAAAATAGCGGCGGCTAACGCTGGCATCACGCACCCATGGCAATGTTTTTACCTTTTCGCAAACTGCGTTTAAATCTATTTCTAAAATATTATCGCCTCTTTTCAAACCAATAACTCTAAGCACATCATCTTTAGATGTTTTGTTGCGCCCTTCAAGCGTAACATCATCAAGTCCCCAACCGACAGTCGCCGTTTTATTATACAGTTCAGTCATAAGCGAATCGATATGCTTGCTAACCAAATTATGGCGAATAGTGATAACGCCGAAAGTAATCAGCCATATTCCGCCAATAAGAAGCAAATTTCCCAACAGACGATACGGCCACAATGCAGGCGCATATATTTTGTTATTAGTCGTTTCCATTTTTTCTGCCTATTACCTTGACTTCCCATTGTAAGTCAACGCCTGTCTGCTCTTTAACCCGTTTTTGCACTTCAGTTCCCAGCCGCTCCAAATCAGCAGCCGAAGCCGAACCGTCATTAATCATAAAGTTACAATGCTGCGGAGAAAAATGAGCACCGCCGATTTTTAGCTCACAGCCGCCGACTTTTTTTATCAATTCCCAAGCCCTACCGTTTTCTGGATTTTTGAATGTAGAGCCGGCCGTGCGAACATTTTGAGGCTGATGTTCTTTGCGATAAGCAGCATTTTGCTCGATTAAGCTTTTAATATTTTCTGCCGATGACTTTTCTGTTTTTAAAAACAGCTGCAAAAGAATCCAATCCGCAGGGAAATCACTATGACGATAGGCAAAATGAAAATCTTTAGCGTCCACTTCAAAAATATTTCCTTTACCATCAATAACTTTTGCTTTAAGTAAAACTTTTGCCAAATCAGAACCAAAACATCCGGCATTAGAGCGTACCAAACCGCCGATACTCCCAGGAATTGAACAGATAAACTCCAAACCGCCGATTTCGTTTTCAAGCAATATTTTTTTCAGAGCCGCGTTTTTCAAACCGCAGCCAACTGTTAAAATATCATCTTTCAGCTGCCAACCGGCAAAATACGGCGAGCTAAGTTTGACCACAACTCCGGATATTCCTCCGTCACGAACCAAAATATTTGAACCGCTGCCCAAAACAAAAATCGGCAAATGAAAAGCATTCTGCTTTAAAAAACTTTGCAAATCTTCCTCGTCTTTTGGAAAAAACATAACATCTGCATTGCCGCCGACATTTAGCCATGTATATTTTTTCAGAGGCTCATTTATTTTATATTCGCCGCGAACTTGAGGTAAATTTTGCAAAATTTCAGTCATCAGTACATATCCTTATCTTCCGACGCCGTGTTTTTACGCGTTATAGCCAGCAGCATACCCACTTCCAACGCTGTTCCCAGTAATGAAGAGCCACCGTACGAAATAAACGGCAGCGTCATACCTTTGGTCGGAATAATATGCAGCGAAGACGCCATATTAACAAAAGCCTGCACTCCTAATGAGGCCGCGAGTCCAACTTCGGCATACATCACAAATAAATTGCTTTCTTTCATCGAAAGTTTCAGAGTTCGAATAACAATAATCGAAAACAGCAAGATAATAACCAGACAAAGCCAAACCCCATATTCTTCTCCGGCAACAGCAAAAACAAAGTCGGTATGCGCATCTGGAATTGTTAATTTAACCGTACCTTCTCCGGGGCCTTTACCAACAAGATTGCCGTTTTGAAAAGCAGCCATGGCTTGGTTGATTTGGAAGCTTGTTTCATCACTGCCATACAAAAATTGATCAACACGGGCTCTAAAGTGCGGATAGGTAAAATAAAGCAAGAACAAAGACATAATTCCGCCGATAACCCCTGCCCCGACAATAAACCATGGTAAACCAGCTAAAAACAGCTGCAATCCAAAAACCGCAGTAATTAGCAAAGTCATTCCGATGTCGGGCTGCAGCAGCAATAAACCGACAACAGATAAATAAGCGGCAATGGCAAACACTTGTCCTTGAAAATAATCTAGCTTTTTTCCTCTTTCCAACAGCCAAGCCGTCAACACAATAAAAATAGGTTTCATTAATTCGGAAGGCTGCAAAGAAAAACCAAACAAATAGAGCCAGCGCCGAGCGCCTTTAATTTCTACACCAAACGGCAAAGTCAAAGCCAGCAAAAATAATAGCACCAAAAACCCAACAATAGAAATACGGCGGATAGTTTTCAAACTAAACAAAGACATACCCAAAATAATTCCTATTGCCAAAACCGCGAATTGCGCTTGTTTGCGCACCAAAGCAAAATCATCAAGATGAATTTTACGCGCCACAGCCGGACTCGCCGTCACATCAAGAATTATACCGATTATCAGCAGCGCCAATGAAACAAACAATGTTACTTTATCAACCGTCCACAACCATTTTACAACAGCATTATGACTTTGACGCGAAAAATTCACCATTTCCATTCACCTTATAAAAAAGCCAAAGAGCCAATAAGTGCCAAAACAACAGCCGCCAGCCAAAAGCTTAAAACAACTTTTTTTTCTGACCAACCTAATTGTTCAAAATGATGATGCAGAGGCGCCATACGGAAAAATCTTTTGCCAGTCTTTTTAAAGTAAATCACTTGTATCATCACCGACACGGTTTCCATCACAAACACACCGCCAACAATAGCCAAAAGAATTTCATGCTTGGTCATCACTGCGACAGCACCCAAAATTGCCCCCAGAGCCAATGAGCCGGTATCGCCCATAAACACTTTAGCCTTAGGCTTGTTAAAATATAAAAATCCCAAGCAAGAGCCTATAAGCGCCGCGCACACAACAGACATTTCACCGCAGCGAGGAATATAGAGCATATTAAAATCAGCAGCATTCGGCAATCCGCAATAATACGCCACAGCCATAAACACCATAAAGGAAACAATCAGCAAGCCAGACGCCAATCCATCTAATCCATCGCTAAGATTAACCGCATTTGAAGTTCCGGAAATAACCACTACCGCAAAAGGAATATATAGCCAAGAAAGATTTAGGCACAGCTCCTTAAAATAAGGAAAGAACAAAGTAGTATTCAAATCCTTAGGAGTTGCCGCCGTAATAATGCTTGCCGCCACGAGCGCCGTTAAAAATTGAAAAAACAGTTTCATTCTGGCGGTCATAGCGTTGGAATTTTGGCGCTTAACCTTCCAGTAATCATCAACGAATCCGGTAGCACCATATATTAGAAGAATCAACAAGCTAACCCAAACAAAGTGATAGGAGATATTTGCAAACAGCAATATTGAAAGAATCGAGCTGCCAAGAATCAATAATCCCCCCATAGTCGGCGTACCTTTCTTGGTTTTCAGATGCGATTGCGGCCCGTCAGAACGTATTGGCTGTCCGGTTTTTTGGTGCTTATGCAGCAAGGCAATCAGCGGAGCGCCGCACAACAAACTTAGCAGCAAAGACAGCGCAAACGCAAGCTCTGCTCTAAAAGCCACAGACCAATCAGAATAAATAAAAGCAAACATTTTCCATCTCCTAAAATTTGTTTGAGTTTAGCGTCAATATCTAAAATAAGTCTTAAAAAGAAAATAATTTTCATTTAAATTTACGAGAATTTTACTATTATGTTGATAACCTTAGTTTAAAAATTAGGAGAATAAGATGAAAACATTGTTTTTTTTAGCTTTTTCAATATTATTCGGCAGTTTATCACACACTGCTAACGCGGCCGATGATATTTTTGGCGACACAGATGAAAGCGGCGATCTTTTTGCATCAGACACAGCAAACAGCCTTGAAAACACAAAAGACAAAAACGAACCAAATGGAAAAGTGCTTTCAGCATTCATTTCAAGCCGTATTCCTGCTTCGTCAGCAAAAAACATTGACAATGCCGAAAAAGTGTTTTGCTACACCGTTGATTATGCAGCCACCGATTATACCGGCTATACCATTGATGATTTAGCCATTACGGGTTCATGCGGAGAATTATCTGAT
>USCF01000043.1 GCA_900553115.1 uncultured Alphaproteobacteria bacterium | reverse complement strand
ATATGTCGGCTTTGAAGTTGATTGTTTTACCTATGACGGTTGGTTAGATGAATTAAAAGATTTTTTATCGCAACTTGATTATGACTATGTGTTAACCGGAAATCATATGCTTTTTGATGAAAAATGTGAAAACATTTTTGATTTATATGATTTGCCTTTCTTGTATCCAGATATAAAAATCCAGCAGGAGTTTTTACATCGTCATTTTGTAACAATTAAAAAAGCAGTTGAAAGTGGTGTATTTAAATTTTTAGCGCATATTGATTATGCTCGAAAGTTTGGAGATGCAATTTGCGCGGCTGATATGTTTAAAAAAGAAAAACAAGATATTCTTGCAGCTTTGCAAAAAAATAAGGTTGCTCTGGAAATAAGCACTAAAGGCCTACGAAAAATAAATGATTTTTATCCATGCCAATGGATTTTGGCTGAGTCATCAGAACTAAAGATACCATTTGTTATAAGCGATGACGCACATGCTACAAATGAGTTAGGTTATAAATTTGAGTTGGCTGAGGAGACTTTACAAAAATACAAAATTTTTAATCGACTGAAGTTTTAGTTAATAACCCATATATTTTGTTGCATAAAACCAAAATAACGAATACGCTATGTTTAGAGGTGAAAATGAATTTTGATGAAGAAGTTTTAAAGTATAATGTTTCACGTGAAACACTGCAAAAATTGAAAGATTTTATGCAAATACTTTTGGAGTGGAACCAAAAAATTAATCTTGTTAGCAAAAATGCTGAAAAAGAATTGAAAACACGGCATTTATTGGATTCTTTACAGTTGATAGATTATATTCGTGATGATGCTAAATTACTTGTTGATGTCGGCAGCGGTTCTGGTTTTCCGGGTATAGTATTAGCTATTGCGTGTCAAGAAAAATTTCCGGCTCTAAAAATTGTTCTTATAGAAAGTATAACTAAAAAAACATTGTATTTAAAAGATGTCTGCTCAAGACTTGGTTTAACAAATGTTGAAGTTATAAATAATCGGGCTGAAAACGTTGTATTTAAAAATGTTGACTATATAACCGCCCGCGCTGTTGCATCTGTAGATAAAATTTTGAAATGCACAACAGGACTAAATTCTAAAAATACCGAATATGTTTTACCAAAAGGACATAGTGGATATGCGGAGCTTGAAGAAGCAGATAAAAATTGGCAGATGACTGTTGATATTTTTGAAAATTTTTATGCTCGGCCTTTTGAGGTGGAAAAAGGCAAAGAGGGTTATGTTTTTTGTTTGACTGAGGTAAAGAAAAAATGAAAATAATATCTGTTGCAAATCGTAAAGGCGGGGTTGGCAAAACCACAACAACAATCAACATTGCTACTGCTTTATCGGCTATTGGTCGCCGTGTGCTTGTTATAGATTTTGATCCGCAAGGCAATGCTACAACCTCAATGGGAATTGCTAAACAAAAAGAAAATTATTCATCATACGACGTTTTAATTGGTAATTGCGATGTTAAAGAAGCTATTTTGCACACAGATTTGCCTCGATTCGATATGATTCCGTCTTCTCCAGACCTCGCTGCTGCTGAAATAGAATTGGTAGAAATTGAAAAACGCGAATATGTTTTGAAAAAGGCTTTAAGTAATCTGGAAAGTATCTATGATTATGTATTGATAGATTGTCCGCCGTCATTAAACCTAATCACAATTAACGCTTTAGTTAGTTCAAACTCGGTTATGGTGCCGTTACAATGCGAATTTTTAGCGCTGGAAGGTTTGGCTGATTTGATGAAAAATATTAATGCCATCAAGCGAAACTTTAATCCGGCTTTGACTTTACAGGGAATTATTTTGACGATGTACAGCAAGCAAAACAATCTTAGTCAGATGATTGAAGCTGATGTGCGTAAATATTTCGGAGATAAAGTTTATCAAACGGTTATTCCGCGAAGTGTGCGGATTGCCGAGGCACCGTCGCACGGCAAGCCTATTTTGATTTATGATTTCAAAAGTGCCGGAGCACAGGCATATATTCAGTTGGCAAAAGAAGTTTTGAAAAGAGAAAAGGAGTTATAAATGAACGCTAATAATAAAAAATTCGGTTTAGGACGGGGGTTGGAAGCCTTATTGGGCGATGAAGATATAAACTTGGACTTAGATAGTGAAACAGCAGATGTTAATAGCTTAGTTGAAAACACTGTATTTAAATCTGAAAAAAATGAGGTTAAGGTATCAGATGTTGTTCCTTGCTCTTTTCAACCGCGTACGGAGTTTGACCGCGAAGCTCTGGAGTCTTTAGCTCAATCCATAAAAGAAAAAGGTGTGCTGCAGCCGCTTTTGGTTCGTAAAAAGAATGATAAATATGAAATTATTGCCGGTGAACGCCGTTGGCGCGCAGCTCAGCTTGCCGGCTTAAATGAAGTTCCGGTAATTGTTAAAGATTTGTCAGATAGCGAAACGCTTGAAATTGCCTTGATTGAAAATTTGCAGCGTGAAAATCTTTCTGCTATTGAAGAGGCTGAGGGCTTGAACCGTTTGATGAACGAATATGAATATACGCAAGAAGTAATCGGTAAAGTAATTGGTAAATCACGCAGCTATATCGCAAACACATTGCGTCTTTTAGGCTTACCTGAAGAAATTAAACAGCTGGTAAAAGAAAATAAGCTTTCCGCCGGACATGCTCGTGCTTTAATTGGCTGTGAAAATGCAATTGAACTTGCAAACAAAATTGTAAAAGAGGGGTTAAGTGTGCGTGAAGCCGAAACTTTGGCCGCTAATGCTAAAGGTTTTAGTGTAAAAAACATTGCCCCAAAAGAACCTAAGCCAGTTGATCGTGATTTAGAAAAAATTATGGCAGACTTAGAAGAAAAATTAAAGCTTAAAGTTAAAATAAATGCTGGAAAAAAAGGTAAAGGTAGTATAACATTGCACTATAACACACCAGCAGAATTAAGCTCACTTTTAGATATTTTAGAACAAAGATAGGAGAATATAAATGGCTACGATTTTAGAAAAAATGTTAGATAACTGCAAAAAAGCTGGCTATTATCCAACACAAAACATTGAAAAAATTGCAAAAGCAAAAAATATGATGTTTGGTGACAGTGAATGGCAGCGTTGCCCTTGCGACGGTAATAATGAAAAAAGATATTGCATTTCTGAACTTTGCCGCAGCGATATTGAACGCGATGGAATTTGCCATTGCCGTTGCTATCAAAAAGCAAGCTCTGACAAATAATTAATCATTGAGGGGCGCCTTTGTTGGCGCCTTTATTGCCGAATGCCAGATCCTAAATTTATACATTTACGCGTTCACACCGCCTATTCATTATCGCTTGGCGCTATGCTCGTGCCTAAATTGGTGCATAAAATGCATGATTTAGGGATTCCTTGTTGTGCTATAACGGATAGGGGAAATTTATTTGGCGGAAAATGTTTTTCAAAATATGCCTCAGATGAAGGAATTAAGCCGATTCTCGGCTCAGAACTTTGTGTGCATAATGAGGATTCGGAAAATTTGGCACTGTCCAAAGGAAAAGAACTTCCGCCGGATAGAATTATTTTGCTGGTAAAAAACGAAACCGGTTATAAATCTATTATGAAAATGTTTCGCCGCTATTATCTGGATAATATGGAACATAGCGACACGCCGCAGCTTAATATGCAGAATTTACGCGATTTTAATGAAGGATTGATTTGCCTTACAGGTGGCTATGAAGGCCCTATTGGCCGTCTGATTCTGCAAAATCGTAAAGATGAGGCTGAAAAAAAATTACTTGAATATAAAGAGATTTTTGGCGACAGATTATATGTTGAAATTTCGCGTGTTGGCTACGAAGAAGAAAAGAAAACCGAGCCGGTGTTTTTGGAATTGGCTTATAAGCATAATATTCCACTAGTTGCGACAAACGATGTTTTCTTTTTTGATGAAGGCATGTATGAAGCGCACGATGCGCTTTGCTGTATTGCCGCCGGAGAATATGTAGCAAACGAAAACCGCCGTAAATATTTGCCAGGGAACCATTGGCGAACCGAAGCTGAAATGCTTGATTTGTTTAAAGATATTCCAGAAGCACTTGAAAATACGGTAAATATTGCCAAGCGCTGTAATTATCTTTCTTATAAAATGGAGCCGCTGCTGCCAATTTTTATTTGTCCTGAAGGTAAAACTCAAGATGAATTTATTACTGAAGAGGCTTATAAAGGCTTGAATGAACGTATGAAAATTCAGGTTTATCACGATGGTATGACAGCGGAAGAACGCGCAGAAACAGACCGGCACTATTATGAACGTTTGGATTATGAATTAAGTGTTATCAAAAAAATGGGGTTTCCGGGGTATTTTCTTATCGTGTCAGATTTTATCCGCTGGTCAAAAACGCACGGCGTGCCGATTGGACCTGGGCGTGGTTCCGGTGCCGGTTCTATTGTGGCTTGGGCTTTGAAAATTACCGACCTTGACCCGATTCGTTTGGATTTGCTGTTTGAGCGTTTTTTGAATCCGGAACGTGTAAATATGCCGGATTTTGACGTGGATTTGTGTCAGGAAAACCGTCATAAAACCATTGAATACGTGCAAAAAAAATATGGCTACGACCACGTTGCGCAAATTATCACCTATGGTAAATTGCAGTCTAAAGCCGTGATTCGCGATGTGGCGCGTGTGCTGCAAATGCCATATAGCCAAGCCGATAGAATATCTAAAATGATTCCGCCGGGGCAGGGCGGTAAAAACCCGACATTGCCGGAAGCGCTTGACCAAGTGCCGGAATTGGAAGAAATGCGCGTAAAGGACCCGCAAATTAACAAGCTGTTTGATATTGCGATGAAGCTTGAGGGGTTATATCGTAACTCCGGAATGCATGCCGCCGGCGTGGTTATCGGCGACAGACCGCTTGACCAACTGGTGCCGCTCTATAAAGACCCTCGCGCCGAAATGCCGGTTACGCAATATGATATGAAATTTGTGGAAGAAACCGGTTTGATTAAGTTTGACTTTTTGGGCTTAAAAACTCTGACTGTTATTAAACGCGCTGTGGATTGGGTAAAGAAAATTCACGGCATAGAGCTGGATATGGCCTCCGTTCCGCTAGATGATAAACCTACCTATGAATTGATGCAAGAAGGCAATACCAGCGCTATATTCCAATTTGAATCTTCAGGTATGCGCGATGTAATGAAACAAATTAAACCAGACCGTTTTGAAGATTTAATTGCTGTTATTTCTCTTTATCGCCCTGGGCCGATGGATAACATTCCTACCTACATCAACCGTAAACACGGACGCGAAGAAATCAAATATCTGCACCCAGATTTGGAGCCGATTCTTGGCGAAACCTATGGAATTATGGTGTACCAAGAGCAAGTGATGAAAATTGCTCAGGTTTTGGGCGGATATACGCTTGGCGGCGCCGATAAATTACGTAAGGTGATGGGTAAAAAAATGCGAGATGAAATTCCGCACCAACGCCAAATGTTTACCGAAGGAGCTATCAAAAAGGGCATAGATGGTGAAGTTGCCAAGACTATTTTTGACCAAATGGAAAAGTTTGCTTCTTATGGTTTTAACAAATCTCACGCGGCAGCATATTCTCTAATTTCATACCAAACAGCGTATTTAAAAGCGCATTATCCGGTTGAATTTATGTGTGCTATTATGGACTTTGATATAACCAACACCGATAAGGTTTTGTTTTATACCGAAGAGTTCAAAAAAATGGGCTATAAAGTTTTGCCGCCGGATATCAATATGTCTAACGCGTTGTTTAAGGTGGAGGGAAACAATATCCGCTTTGCTCTGGCTGGTCTGAAAGGCGTTGGTGAGGCCAATATGAATGCCATAGTTGAAGAACGAGAAAAAAATGGCAAATTTAAAGACCTGTCTGATTTTATACACCGTGTCGATGTTAAGCAAATCAATCGCAAACAGCTAGAACAATTGATAAAAGCCGGTGCTTTTGATTGTCTGGATGCTAATCGCGGCAAGCTTTTTGCAAATATAGAAAACATTATGCGTCATATGGCGGCTGCGGCCGAGCTGAAAAACAGCAGCCAAACTTCATTGTTTGGCAGTGAAGAGCTTAATGCTAAAGTAAGGCTGCAAGACAAGCCGGATTGGCCGGCTCTGGAGCGTTTGCAGCTGGAGGCGGAAGCCATTGGCTTTTATCTGTCGGCGCATCCGCTTGATGTATATAAAGAAAGTATGGAGCGTTTGGGCGTTACAACTTATACTGATGCAATAAAAGGTATTAAGACCGGCGATACTATCTATGCTAACTTAGCTGGTTGTCTGCAAAGTTTTCAGCGCAAAATCAGCAAAAGCGGCAAACCGTTTGCTTTTGTGAAACTTTCCGATACCACGTCGGCTTATGAAGGGTTGTTATTTTCTGACGGAATTGCTAAATTTGAACATGCTATCAATAGCGGATTGCCGTTATATGCAAAAGTAAAAATAGAAAAACAGGCCGACGATATGCCGCCGCGGATGTTGTTTAACGTTATTAAAACTTTAGATGAAGAAATTACTGAAAATTCTAAAGGGTTAGTTATAGTTATAAATAATATCGAGGCAGTGCGTCCGCTGCGGGAAGCGTTGTCGCACGAAAGATATGGTACAAACAAAGTCTATATAAAACCAGAAAATGAGGATTGGGATGTACGTATAGAACTCAAAAACGGATATGCGCTGGCAGATGGAGCCTTATTATCTTCTATTAGGGCGATACCTGGAGTGTCTTTAGTAAAGGAAATTTAGAATGAAGCTGATTTTACCGAAAATTCTTTGGAAAACCTTAACTCTTATTGGTGAGGTTTTTGCACAGTGGAAAACATTTTTATGGTATGCTCTTATTTTGACAAGCATTACCGGAATTTTGGGACAATGGACATTTTCATGTCAGATAAACCAAGCAAGCTGGTGGTGTTATGCTTCAAATATAAAAGGTATATATATTATCTATGTTTTGGTGCTTTTATTACAGATTTTTTTGTGGTCTTCTTTTTGCTGTGATATATCTACCCAATCTAAATATCAACAACAGTTTGATTTTTTGAGCTTTTTAAAGTTAAATAAAGAAAAATTAATTAAAATCGGAGTTATTTTAGGTTCTTGCCTAACTTTTATTGCCGGACCTGTTATTTGTTTTACTATTGTTCAAAAAAAGGCAAATCCGGATTGGCGAATAGAATTTATGTGGTTTATATTAGCCTTTGTTAGTTGTTGGCTGCCGTTTTTAGTATTGCGCTTTTCCGCAGCCATAAGCTATTTGTTGGACAATGGCAAAATGCCGCCGCTAAAATATGTATGGCAGCAAACAAGAGATAAAAATTTTAGCATAATTGTACCGTTTTGCCTTTTGCTGTTGATATCTAATTTATTGATAATTAAAGTAGCTATGAGCATTAGGAGTTTATTAGTAGAACAAAATAATGTAGTGACTTCATTTATTTGCGAATTTATAAATAATTTAGTGATTTTATTCATTGCGGCAATGCTGACTATGCTTTTGAGAGCAATTCAACAAATATTTTTGCCAGAAAATTCGAGTCCGTCAGATGAAAGCACAGCTATGGATTCGCTAAAAAATGATATAACACTGCCGGAAGCTGAAAATGATAACTCCAGAGTCAAAAAATCTGCCAAAAAAGCAAAATCCGTAAAATCTCGTAAAAATAAAAAGGAAAAGAAGTAAATTAAAAGAAAGCCGCCGGATAAATAAAAATCCGGCGGTAAGTTTATCTAGTCCTTATCGTGTTTGGAAAAATCCTTAAAATCATGCGGTGGAAATCTGTGTTTTTCTCTGCCTTTAAAATCTTTTTTGTGATGTTGCTTGCGGGCTTCCAATTTTGCTTTTTGTTCAGGAGTCAATAAAGCTTCAAATTTTTTCATATCGGCTTCACGGATTTTATCCATTTTTTCGCGGATAGTTTTCATCTCGTCCATCAGCGGCTCAATTTCCTTACGGCTCTGTTCGCGGATTTCTTTAGCCTTAGCTTTTTGTTCATCGGTCAGGTCTAAAAATTTATCCATTTTTTCAGGTTTTGGACGTTTGCGCATTTCTTTATGATGTTTAGGCATTTTCTCTGTTTGTTGAGCTGGTTCTGCCGGATTCGTAGCCGCTTTTGCAAAAGCGTTGGAATAAGCCGAAAAGGCGATTAGTGTGGAAAGTGCGGTGGTCAGTAATAATTTAGTCATTGTTTTTCTCCTTTTAAAAAACTTAATT
>USCF01000042.1 GCA_900553115.1 uncultured Alphaproteobacteria bacterium | reverse complement strand
GAACGTTACCATCGACGAAATATCGGAGGCGGCGGACGTATCGCGCAGCACTTTCTTCACTCACTTTGCTTCGCTGGACGACCTTATGGAACAAATCGCGGCGGAAGAAATCAACGACCTTGTTTCGGTCTTTGAAGAATCCGAGCAGGAGGTTTCCATATCGGCGCTCATCGACAAACTCGTCGACGACACGATACCTTACCCTTACCTTACGGGCAATCTTTTAATGCGCGGTATCCTGTGCAAAGGCGAAAGCAGTTTCTCGAAAATTTACGATATTGCGGCGGAGCGCATAAAAACGCACGCGGCTTACGCGAAACTTCTGGAAACGTTCACCCCCGAGGAACTTTCGGCATATATCCTCGGCGCATATTTCGGAATTGTTTTTCAACGCTTCATCAAAAACAAACCCTTTGACGACGTTGAAATCAAACAGTCAATCGATAAATTTATTAACTACTTAAAACGTTAGGAGGACTTCACTATGAGCAGAAACGGTTACGCTTGCGAACAAGGCAAATGGCCGAAAGCGCAAGACATCTACAACGAGTTGCACGAACTCACGAGCCAACCCATCTATTGCGTATCGGACGCAGCGTATAAGGACATCGTCGAAAATTACTTCGACAAAAAATGCGCGAAATCCAAAGCAATCACCACCGAGGCAAAAAAATATATCCCCGGCGGCGTTCAGCACAACCTTGCTTTCAACAAACCCTTCCCCATGTGCATGGTAAAAGCCGAAGGCGCATACCTTTATGACGCGGACGGCAACAAATACTTCGACTTCCTGCAAGCGGGCGGCCCGACAATCCTCGGCAGCAACTTCCCCGACGTTCAGGAACAGGCGATCGAACTTATCAAATCCTGCGGCCCCGTTACCGGTCTTTTCCACGAAGCGGAACTTCTGCTTGCAAAAGAGATCAATAAACATATGCCTGCGTGCGAAATGTTCCGTATGCTCGGCTCGGGCACAGAATCCGTCATGGCGGCAATCCGCGTATCCCGTTGCGCGACCAGAAACAAACGCGTCATCAAAGTCGGCGGCGCATATCACGGCTGGTCCGACCAGATGGTCTATGGTCTGAAAATCCCCGGAAGCCGCAACCTTCTTGAAAGCCACGGCATTCCCAAAGGCTGCTACGGCTCCACCGACGAAGTCCGCCCCAACGACCTGAAAATGTTGGAAGGTATGCTCAGACGCAATAAACTTCGCGGCGGCACGGCTTGCGTCATCGTTGAACCCGTAGGCCCCGAAAGCGGCACTCGCCCCATTGACTTCGATTACAACCAGAAAGCCCTTGAACTTGCCCACAAATACGGCGCGCTCTTCATCTTTGACGAAGTCGTTACCGGTTTCCGTATGGGTCTTGGCGGAGCGCAAGGCTTCTTCAACGTCAAACCCGACCTTACCATCTTCGGCAAAATCATCGCCGGCGGTTATCCCGCAGCGGGCGGCGTAGGCGGCAAACGCGAATACATCTCCCTTATGGCGGCGGGCGTCGCGGGCCTTGGCAAAAAAGCGTACGTCGGCGGCACTCTCGCGGCGAACCCCTTGTCCGCATACGCAGGATATTGCTGCATCAAAGCCATCGAAAAATACAACGCTTGCGAAAAAGCGGGTATTGCGGGCGACAGACTTGCGGCAGGCCTTAAAGTCCTTGTCAAAAAACACAATCTTCCTTACGTCGTTTACAACCAGGGCAGCATCGTTCACCTTGAATGCACCGGCGCAATGAGCTTCGATTACAGCAGTTTCAGCTTCCTTAAATCCGCTTTGGGACTTCTCAAAAACAAGCCCGAAATGGAAGCCCGCGCAGAAGCCATGAAAGATATGGGCGCAGCGTACATGGCAAACGGTATCGTTACCCTTGCAGGAAGCCGTCTTTACACTTCCATGGCGGACACCGACGAAGTCATCGACGCCGCGCTTGAACGCTTTGACAAAGTTTTCGCTCTCGTAAAAGCACAAGGCACGCCCGAACTTCAACGCAGTTTCGAAAAACCCAAAAAGAAATAATCGTTAAAACTTGCGGGCGGTTTTTTTCCGCCCGCTGTTTTTAATAAGGAGTCGTTATGAACGAAAAACTCAAAAACACAATGGTTGAGTACGCGCATAAGGTTTACGACGAAAATCTTTTCGGCGCGCACACCAACAACATCAGCGCAAGAGTGGACTCGGAAAGTATGTTTATCACCAAATCGGGGGTTAACTTCAAAGATTTGACCGTTGAAGATATCATTGAGGTTAAATTCAACGAAACCGACAAATGCCCTTCCGGCACTCTGAAAGACGCGCTTTTGCACGTTAAACTGTACGGCGCGCGTCAGGACGTCGGCGCGATTATGATTACTTCGCCCGTGTTCGCACTGACCGTCGCAAATAAAAAAGTCACCATTCCGCCCGTTCTGGACGATATGGCGCAAATCGTCGGTCCTACCGCAAGAACCGCAAAAACCAACGACATCTTTGGCATTTCCAAGGCGCTTAAAGGCCGCGGAGCATGCCTGCTTTCGGACATCGGTATTCTTTCGACAGGCACGACTCTCAACGAAGCGTTCACCGCTTGTCTTGTCCTTGACAAAGCCGCCCATACCCTTATCATGGCGCAAGCCGTCGGCGGCTGCAAACCCGTCGGCAAAATCGGTGCGGTGCTGGAACACGTCGTGTATCGCAAAAAATACAGCAAGACGAATCAGGAAGCGCTTTTGAAAGCCGAGCGCGAATAGGAGGTTTATTATGGCATTTACCGAAAAAGAATTAAGACAAATGGTCAAAGACGCAGGCGTCAGAATGCTGGAAGAAAACCTCGTGCAAGGCACCTGGGGCAACATCTCGATCCGCCTTGACGAAAAGCACGCGCTTGTCACCCCGTCGGGACTCGATTACGTCGTTATGACGCCCGACGACCTTCCCGTCGTCGATATCGAAACGCTTGAATGGACGGGCCCCCGGAAACCCACAAGCGAAAGGAAAATCCACGCCGCTATTCTTCGCGCGCGTCCCGAAATCAACGTCGTTCTGCACAGCCACCCCACCTGGGGCGCAACCTTTGCAAGCACGCACCTTTCATTGCCCGCTTTCAACGATAAAATGAAAAAGTATCTTCTGGGCGACGTCCGTTGTGCAAAGTACGGACTTGCGGGAACCAAGAAACTTACGAAAAATACCGTCGCCGCAATGGAAGGCAGAAACGCCTGCTTCCTTGCAAACCACGGCGTTTTCGTGTGCGGAAAAACCCTGGAAGACGCTTTCGAAGCGTGCCGCGCTCTGGAAGAAGGCTGCAAAACTTATATCGAGCAAAAGACCGTCGAAAAGGCAAAAGCCGACAAATACACGACCGAACTTTCGCTGGAACTTTTCAAAAAGACTTATAAAAAATAATTCGACACAGCAGAAAGCCGCGGAATTTCCGCGGCTTTTTCGTTGCCTTTTTGTAAGTTTTTGTCGGCTTATTGTCCCCTGCCGATTTCCTTTAATCTTTTTTCAATTGTGGCAAGTTCTTCTTTTGACCTTGTCGCTTTCAGGTAATCGACGTACTTTCTGGCGTCGGAAATTACCGTGGCGTTTGATAATTTGTCCGCTTCTTTTATTAATATCGTTTTTTTCGGGTTGTAAATAACATCATAAACAATCGCATCGTGCCTCAAACTCTCCAACGCACGCATGTCCACTGGCATCATATCTCCTGCTTTCCCTAACATTCCAATAGGGGTTGTGTTTACCAACATTGCAAACTCACTCAAATCCCTGATATTTTCAATTTGATAAACATTAAAATCTATTGACGGAAATTTTCGTCTGACATAATTCATCAAATCAATAGAATTAGGAATGTTTCTTGTAAAAAAAGCAATCTCTTTAACCCTACACTCTGTCAAAGCAACACACGCAGCATGAGCTGCTCCACCTGTTCCTAATAGCGCAACCTTTTTACATCTTAAATCAATATCATTCGGAATAGCTCTTTTAAAACCGATAACATCAGTATTAAACGCCTTTAAAGATTTATCCTTCTCAATATAAATTGTATTGACCGCCCTTGCCAAATCAGCATATTTATCAACCTCATTAACAAACAAAGAAATCGGTAATTTCAACGGAATTGTTACATTAAAACCTTTATACCCACTGCCTTTTAAAAACTTTACCCTGTCAACCAAAGTATCCGGCGGAGTTTCCAAAATATCATAAGTTGCTTTAATTCCCAAGCTCTTAAAACCTGCTTCATGAATAACCTTCGACAAAGAATGTCCTAAAGGATAACCTATCAATCCAAACTTATTTTCTCGATTATCATTAATAACAGGATCATCTGGCGTTTTTGGCTGAATAATAGGATTATTACTATATTTTGGAGGCTCTGTCATTTTTGAAGGACCAAAAATATATGAAGGGACTTCCGTTTTAACTGTTTCTTGTTGCATACCAGAATATGGTTGATATTTTGGTGGTTCAGGTTGTTGAGAAAATACAGACGAAATTGGCTCATTTTGTTGTTCCAACTGTTGTTGAATAGTTTGCTGAACATATTGCGGAGGAGCTTGTTTTACTTCCGGTTGCCCATAAGTCGGCTGAACAGGTTGAGAATAAGTCGGTGCATTACTTTGAGGTTGCGAATATTGTTGAGTATATTGAGATGAAGTTTGAACCGTTGATTGAGAAATTGTAGTTTGTGACGGGGCAGAAGTCGACATTGTTTGAACAGTAAGAGTCGGTTCAGTTGTATTTGTAGCAGTTTCTTTTACAGGAGAAGATGTTCCCTGCGCCTTTAATTCTTCTACTGATATTCCTAATTTTTTAGCTTTTTTTGCTAAATAACGTTCATACAATTCCGGATTCATTTTTATAAATTCCTTTTAATAATTTTGACGTTGGACCAGAAAGCCCAACCTACAATCACAATTACCTCATCGACTTATTGCTCTGTATTTTCTGCCGGTTGTTCATCTGCATCTCGTTTGTAGTTACATTTCATACTTGAGCAAGAAATCACTGTTCCTTTTCTCAAGACTTTTTTAACTAACAAAGAACCACACTCTGGGCATTTTTCCCCAGTAGGTTCATTCCATAATGTAAAATCACAGTTCGGATACTTATCACAACCATAGAAAACTGTTCCACGCTTTGATTTTCTCTCGACAATCATACCCTCGCCACATTTTGGGCATTTTACCCCTGTTGACTTTCTATATGGCTTTCTGTGTTTGCATTCAGCATTTGTACACTCCATATACCTGCCATACGGTCCTGTTTTGAAAATCATATCAGAACCGCATTTTTCACATTTTTCTTCACAAACTTGCGGTTCATTTGACTGTTCATCTTCAGAACTTTCTTCTGACAACGCATTCAAAGACATCATTGTTTTACAATCAGGATAACCTGAACAGCCCAAAAATTGAGTTCCGAACTTGCTTGTTCTCAAAACCATTGGTTTCCCGCAATTTGGACATTTAATTTTACTTTCAATCCTCACTCTCTCGCCTGTTTGAAGAGCTTTATTAACTTCTTCTATAAAAGGAGTGTAAAACTCTTGTAAAACATTGTCCCAAACGGCTTTTTTCTCTGCAATTTCATCAAGTTTTGTTTCCATGCCTGCCGTAAATTTGTAATCCATAATATCAGCGAATTGCGCACACAACTGTTTTGAAACAGTTCTACCCAAAAGAGTCGGACGAAGAGCCTTATCTTTTTTTTCAACATACTTACGAGTTTGAATTACCGTAATAATAGTTGCATAAGTAGACGGACGACCAATTCCATGTTCTTCCAAAGCCTTAACCAACGACGCTTCATTATATCTAGGAGGAGGTTGAGTGAAGTGTTGTTTTGGTTCAACTTTTTGGCATTTAACCTTGTCACCTTGTTCTAAATCTGGGATTTTTGCCTCATCTTTTTGTTCTTCTTCATCTGCATCATTATAAACTTTCAAGAAACCGTCAAAAGTAACCTTACTCGTTCCGGCTTTTAGGGTATAATCTCCTGCCGAAATTTCAATTGTTTTATTCGCAACTTCTGCAGATGTCATTTGAGATGACATAAATTTTTCCCAAATAAGTTTATACAATTTATACTGATCATTATCAAGATATTTTTTTATACTGTCAGGAGTTCTTTCAGGATAAGACGGTCTAATAGCTTCGTGCGCATCTTGCACGTTTTGCTTACCTTTTACATAAACATTCGGTTTGGCTGGATAATATTTTTCACCATAATTATTCAAAATATAATCCTTTGCCATAGCCTGCGCATCATCAGAAACTCTGACACTGTCGGTTCTCATATATGTAATCAAACCAACCGGAGTACCATCAATTTCCATACCTTCATAAAGTTTTTGCGCAACTTGCATTGTTTTTTGCACCCCAAACCCTAGTTTAGAACTTGCTGCACGCTGCATAGTTGATGTGATAAAAGGAGCTGTAGGCTTACGTTTTGTCGACTTTTTAGTAACCTTACTTACATCAAATTCATCAGGATAATTTGATAAAAAATCAACAATTTTTTGTGCTTCATCCTTATTCTTGATGTTTTTTTCTATTGCTTTTCCTTTAATTTTTGAAAGTTCAGCATCAAAAATTTTTCCATCTTTATCAAGCACAGTATGAATTGACCAATATTCTTGCGGAATAAAAGCCTCTATTTCATCTTCTCTTTCACAAATCATTCTCAATGCAACAGACTGAACACGACCTGCTGACAAATTTCTATTTCCGATTTGTTTCCACAGAACCGGACTAAGCTTGTAACCCACCAATTTATCTAAAATTTGACGAGTTTGTTGAGCTTTAACCATATCCATATCAATACTTCTTGGATTTTCAACAGAATGTTTTACAGCTTTTGGCGTAATTTCGTTAAACACAATCCTAGAAATCTTTTCATCTGGCACTTTTAAAATCTGGCGAACATGCCATGCAATAGCTTCTCCCTCACGATCGGGGTCGGATGCAAGGTAAACACGATCAACTTTTTTTGCCATATCATTTAATTTTTTTACAACATTTTGTTTTCCGGGAATTACCTCAAACTTAGGTGTAAAATGGTTTTCCACATCAAATCCCAAATTCTGCGTTGACGGATCTTTCGTTGGCAAATTCCTAACATGTCCGTAACTTGCCTCAATCTGATATCCGTCACCCAATATCTTTCTAATAGTCTTAGATTTAGCAGGAGACTCAACTATTACCAATGATTTTTCTTTTTTTTCAGCCGTTTTTGCCATTTTTTATACCACCTATCCTCTTACCGCTTTTAACTGCGATTAACAGGATTAACTCTCTTATATCTATCCCCGTCGACTTGTTTAATTATCCCTTTAAGCTCCATCGTTGTCAAGTACATAAGCAAATTATCAATACTTAACTTTGTAAAAGCTTGCAACTCATCGACAGATTTTTCCTCAATCTCTAATGTATCATAAATAACTTTTTCATCCTCGCTCAAATCAGGAAGACTAAACAAACTCTTTTGCTCAACCTTAATTTCCCACCCCAATGCTTCTAAAATATCATCTGCACAAGTAACTAAAGTTGCACCATTTTTCAATAACTTATAAATTCCTTGAGTATTTGGATTGGTAATCAATCCAGGAATACACATTAATTCTCTGCCTTGTTCAAGTGTTAAATTGGCTGTAATCAATGCACCGCTTTTTAACGATGCCTCAGCAACCAAAGTTCCATAAGACAAACCTGAAACAATCCGATTTCTTTGCGGAAATCTAAATTTTAACGGTTCAAAAGTCGGATAATATTCTGACAAAACCGCCCCACAACCGTTTTCAATTCTCTTATACAACTCTTTATTAGCCGCAGGATAAGTATAATCAAAACCACTTGCAATAACACCAACAGTTTTTAAATTATTATCCAAAGCCGAAACATGTGCAGTTGTATCAATTCCAGATGCTAACCCAGAAACTATACAAATATCAGTACCATTTAATTCTGAAATAATTTGAGCTAAAGCCTCTCTAGCATATCCAGTTGCCCTTCTTGAACCTACAACCGCCAAAGTCTTATCTAAATTACAACCAAACAAATCTCCTTTATAATAAATAACAGATGGAGGATCATCAATATTTTTAAGCATTCTCGGATATTTTTCATCATCAAATGTTAGGTAATTTATCCCTCTATTCTCAACCTCTGCAACAATTTTATCCACATCCAATTTATCCCGTAATCGCAAATACTTTTCAGCTTTTTTAATATTCAAACCCTCAATTTGAGATAAATCAGTTGCATTAAAAGCGCTCT
>USCF01000041.1 GCA_900553115.1 uncultured Alphaproteobacteria bacterium | reverse complement strand
AATTTATATATAATGCACCTTAATGATTATTGTGGTTAAATGCAAGAGATTATATCCGGAGAATTTTAATGGCTAATAATAACGATATTCTTGAAGACGATGATTTTGAAAAACTATTGGATAGTTTTATCAATGACAGCACCGATGACATTGAAGAAGATGTCGACGGCAAAGTTTCTGATAGAATCAACAAGCTAAAGAACCCTGAACTGGAAACCCAAGCAGAAGAAACAAATGATGACATTCTTCACGATGAAGATATGCTTATACCTCTGGACGACAATGATAAAGCAATAAACGCTCAAATGACGGACGAAGATTTGGATCAAGCGCTGGTGTCTTCTTTGCAAGATGCAAAAGCTGAGGCTCAAGACGTCAAAGAACAGCCGGCTCTCGGCAGCGACGAATCGGAATTGGCGCAAGCATTTTTAAACTTTTATAATTCTGTCAACAAACTTTCAAACACCCTGCTGAAAAAGCCTTACGAGTGTAATTTTGAAGTTGACGACCTTTATCCAAACTACAAACCAAGTACCGGACAAATCTTATCAAATGATTTAGTTCACGGCTGGGTGTTGCTGGTTGGTATGTTTCCTAATGAACTTGGTAAGTTTTCTCCAAGTTCTTCAGATGAAGAGTTTTTGAACTTAGCCGAAAAAATCAGCAATTCAGATTTACAGCTTGCCATAATCTCTTATGTGGAAATTTTAATTGATATTGAAAGCTGCGAATTGTCATATCAGGCAAAACTGATTCAGCATCAGGAAAAATATATCAAACGTCTGATGTACGAAGAGTATTTAGCACGAAAAGAAAGACAACGCAAATTTACTGAAGCTCTGGCTAAAAAGAATTTTCCGGTTGATGCCGACAGACTCATAAGCAATTATTTTAGAGTGGCGCAAAAAGATGTGGACGGTGCATATAAGGCTCTAACAACGAATCCGGCTATTTTTGCCCCGATAGATTTCAGTAAAATAAAACCTCGCCTTTTTGGACTTTTGAAAGTGACACCTAAAGACGGAATCAGAGTAAATCTGGAAATCGGCAACTTTTTGAAAAAACTAAAAGTCTAAATAAAAAGTAATAGACAAAAATCTTTTTTTATGGTATATTTAATTCAATGGTTTAGAAGGAGTATTTCTTATGGCTGACACAAATACACAATCACCGGAACTTAAAGCTGCCGTAGCAGAATTTTTTTCTGCTCTCGACAATGGCAAACCTATGGAAGATTTAGCTAAAATTCTTAATGATAATCCGGGAATTTTAACCTCTAAGGAATTTATGTCAAAATCATTGCCAGATGTTTGCAAAAATCCTGAAAATTTAGGTCTGGTCGATTTAGACAAAACATTGAATTTAGTTAAACAAATTAACGCTATGGAAAAAGAGGGTCTGATTGCCGCCGATGATGCTAAAGCTTTTTATGGAGCGCATAATCCATATACCGGAGATACCATTGCCACATATGCTGCCAAAAACGCTGCTGCCGCATACGATAAATCGTGCCTTGACCGCGCTCCTAAAGATAATATTTCTGAACAAGGACAAACAGCTTTTGCTAAATCGGCTCAGGCCAGCGCCGATGTTCTTAATCAGATGAAAGATATGGGAATTCCGATGGATTTGCCAAATTCAGAGGGTAAAACCGTAAATGATATCGCCAAACTATCTCAAATGAAAGACGCTGATGGCAACTCTCCGATTATCAGCGGCAAACCTTTGGATAGAGAAAACTCAGCCTCCGTCCGAGAAAATATTGATGAAAACGGCGGATTGGAAGTTGGCGGTGAAAGCAAAGAAGCCTTAAAAGTCAAAGTGGGTAAAGAAGCCTTAAAGGTCAACACTAAGGGCAAAAAAGCAGAAAATCCTGAAGACGAAAAAAATGAAGCGACGGTTGAAGACGAAGATGAAGAAAAAGCAAAACATGGTCCTTATGACAGTACTCCAATCAAAGAAGAAGATATTATCTCGTATATGTATAGAGAATGGTTCTTAGCAAGTATGAGCTGGGGTATAAATGGGGCTGTTAATTTAGCTTGCGATGCTGTTGATAATTTATGTGACGATTTTAAGAAACGTTATCGAAAAAACGAAAAAATCAGAGAAGAAGAAAAAGATAAAAAGCGTGATGATTTCTCTAAAGCCGGTAAAAAGTTTTTGCTTGACGGCGCGCAAGAGCATACTTCAGAATATAGAGAACAAAGCAATAACACTGATGCTTACTGGAATGACTTGTACGAAAATCTTGGTAAAAATCCACCAAAATATAAAGTGTTGAATCCTGATAATCCTGAACATAAAGTGTTTCTTGACGCTATAAATAAAGAATATCAACAAGATCCGCAAGCCTGCAAGCATAAATTAGGTTCTGTTATTAAGAACCGCGAAGAATTTAAAAAACTGGATTCTTCTCTTGAGCGTCTAGCCTCAGAAATGGTGGCTTTAGAAATAATGAAAGAGCAAATGACTTCTGGCAAAATAAAACGAGGAGCCACTTTAACGCAGCTTATCCATAATATGAGTGATAAAAAACGCAAAGAAATGTTTGATAAAAAAATTATCAAGAAAAAAGAAGATTTGCTGAAAAATGTTTCTAATCTTGGTGTTTATGCCGAATTAAAAGCCCGAGAAAGCGGTATTACAGATCCAAAAGAAATAGAACAATACAAAGCAAATTCTCTTGCTTCTCTGTTAAAAGTAAGTACTAATGCAGTTGTAAGTTGCAAACAAGAATTTGTAAACTGTTTGGACAAACAAGAATATAAATATGCAAACGGAGAACTCTCTAAAGAAGCTAAAGACGCATATAAGGCAGTACAAAAAATTACAAAAATCGATGATATCGGTGGTAAATGGCTAGAGCAGCTGTCTACTAAAGTCGGCTCGGTTGAGCAGATGGATATTCAGCAAGCGGCTATTGAACGCTCACAGAAATCTCCGATAGAGAAAATGTCCGACACATTAGCGTTAAATAAGAGCGCACATGATTATGCTTCTCAAAAACATGCCGAGCGTGAAGCCGCTTTTCACGAGGCTCTTGGAAATAAAAATGCGCAAAAGACTTTGAACAATGAGAATAAAACCATAAACCAAATAATTGGCCAGAAAAAGAACCAAAGAGATTAAGTATGATAAAAAAAACACTTCATTATATTTGTGCGCTGATTGCTTGCGCAGGGTGGAGCGCTTTGCTACTGTTGCTCTACAGATTGATATTTTTCTATGGATACCAAATAGACATTTTATCGCCGCTGACTTATGCTAGTATCCGTAATTATTGGAATAACGGCGGTGTGTTGAAATCCGGCGACATCTTTATGATTTTGGGTATTTTAACTTATTTGCCGATAGTTATTTTGGGTTGGCGTTTTTTGTGGAAATATCATTATATGAACCTAATTATGACGCCGCTTACAAAAATTTCTAACCTAGGATTGGATAAATACAGCGGCGGAATGCCGGAAGTAAATATTAAAAACTTAAAAATAGAGGAGAAAAAAACACTGGAACAGCTGGTGCAGGAACGCATAGAGCTGGAAAATAAGAAGAATCCGCAAAAAACAGATTCAGCTGAATTCCGTAAAGAAATTGTTGAAAAGATAGAAAATGAAATCAATTAACACTCTCTTTATAAATTGGGTTTATACTAAAAAGAAAAACATGGAGTAAGACGGGTGAAATCCTTAATTGTCTTTGCAAGAATAATCATAGTCGGCTGCCTATGGAGCATAGTCTTCATTGAAGGTATTCGTGTGATTATGCTTTGCAATTGGCATTTTGATATCTTTTGGCCAGACCATTGGCGGCAAGCCTACGCCTTATGGAAGGCGGGCTGGGTTATCCGCGCGCCAAAAGAATGGGCATTTGTAATTATTCTCGTCACATTTTTCCCAATGCTTATCACCGGCTGGTGGACTTTGTGCATGGTTGCTTGGGAAAACATTATCTATGATATTATAATGTCGCCGGTTTTGCTCTATCGTCGTTTGATTAAGGCTCCGATTAACGTTATTAAAACCCACAACAAATATGGCGTGGTAAAGAAAAAGTCATACAAACAAATCAGACCGGCTGGCGTCGGCGGTTTCAGAATGCCGATTTCTGATTACTCTGACAATAAATCTGCGGCTCCGGTTACTGCCGGTGTAAATATAAGCAATACCTCGACAATGCCTCAAACCAGACCTTTATCTGCGACAGCGGCTACCGCACCGAAACCAACGAAAAAAACTGATATTCCGTCTACTATCGACCATGCGTTGTTCAAATTTGACGATGACGACGATGATTTTGATTTGGATATAGATTCTTTTGAAAAAGCCGATATTCTGAAAAAGAAAGAACCGGAAAAAACAAAAAAAACTATATTTGACGACGATGATGATGACAATGATATACCGGCAAAACCTCGTAAAAACAAAAAAGACAACAACGAATCAACAAAACGTTCAAATAAAAAACCTATTTTTGATGATGACGACGATGAAGATGAAGATTATCAACCGCGTAATAACCGCCGTGACAATAAAAATAATGACGAAGGTCGACAAAGCAATAAACAAAGCAACCGCGGCAAAGATAACCGCAATGACAAATCATCCCGTGATAGCAAAACAAACAGCGATGACTCCTCAGAAACCGAAAACAGCTCCGCTCCTCGCAGTCCTGTTTATGATATTTTGCAGCAAAAAGGATATGACGTTATCGCTGGCGTAAAAGTTAACAACACAGTGATAGATTTTGTTGGTGTTTCCGATTCAGAAATATGTTTATGCCTTGTTGATAAAGAAAACGGCGATTGGTTGGCAGATGAAGAACTGTTTAACGGGGAAGAACCTCTATGGTTTTCGGAAAACAGCCATCGTATATCGCCGGTTCGCAAATTAGATGTTGCACGCAATGTTATTCGTGATAAACTTGCTGAAGAAAACTTTGAGCAAGAAGTCAAATCTTTTGTGGTTGTACAGATGGCTAATATTATCAATGCCGATGATATGTTTGAAATTTGGAACAATATGGATATTGACGTAACGCGTATAAACCGCGGCGCACCAAAAGAAATGCGCTTGTTCTCTAAAACATTGGATGATGCAGACAGACAAATTGACCGCAAAGAGCTCAATCGTCTGCGCAAAGTTCTAAAAAATATTAAATAGAGGTGAAAATGGCTTTTAAAGAACGTGGTGAAGAATGGAAAGAATATGACAATGCCGTCCACTGGATGCTTATAACTTTTTTTATTTGTTTAGGTATAACAGTAGCGTTGTTTATTTTTGCTTTGCCTTTGTCATATTTGGTTGGACATGGTATTTCTAAATCATCTTTTGCGATGATAAACAAATTTTTATCATTGATTATTGAAAAGCCAGACCATCTATGGGCTATGTACGCAAAATGGTTCAGACAAATCATTCACTACCGCGGAGCTTTTTCTTTAAGTTTGTGGATTCCTATTTTGCCGTTTATCACTATTCCTGTCGGCTTGATTGTCGGTGCATTAATAAGTCCGTACAAATTTCAAGTTAATACACAAGGTTCGGCGCGAATCGCTGAACTGCGTGATATTAATAAAATGGCATTGCTTGGATTTGACGGCTTTTGTCAGGTTGTGGGTAAATTCAAAGGCCGCTTTTTGATGCTGAAAGAAACCTTATCCACTTTGTGCTGCGCACCTCCGGGTACCGGTAAAACCGCCGGCGTGGTGATTCCGACTATTTTCAACTCTGATAAGCTAAGCATTATCGTAAACGACCCAAAACCGGAACTTTGTTATTCAACTACTGGTGCGCGTGCTAAGGTTGGTCCGGTATTTGTAATTAACTGGGGTGCTGAAGATAATCCGAGCGAAGGCATTTATTACCCAAGCTGGAATCCGCTATCGCCAAACTCCATGCCGGATGCTGGCCCTGACCGCGATATGTATGTAGACTCTATGTGCAATATTTTGGTTGAAGACCCTAAAGGCGGCGCCGACCCGCACTGGGCTAATACAGGTCGTGCCGCACTAACCGGTTTTATTAACTTTGTGGCTTCTAAATGCGACCGCGCCCGCGCCAATGACTATTTTATCGGACGAATTTATGAAGGCAAGCTTGACGCTAAAGATAAGGAAGTTTTGGAAGGTTATTATATGGAAATGCGCGATCCAGCAGCGCCGCGTGCCATTCAAAATTTGAAGAACGGCACGTTAACCATGGAAAACTATTTGCCTATCGGTACTTGGAATTTGCTGCCATCCCGCTGGATGGGGCGAGAAGCTTGCATCGCCATGATTATGGAATGGATTACTGAAGCGCAAATTAATGCCGCTCAAGAAATTCAGCGCCGTATGGACGAAGGCGATCAGATGGCGGCTATGGCCGACCCAACTCACGATATGTTGGAAGAAGCCGTAAAAGAAGCCCGCAATTTTGGTTATTCACAACGCTGCATTACAGAATTGAGCTCCCTCAGCAGTATGCCGGATAAAGAGCGCGGTTCTGTGCTTTCTACCGCTTTTGCCGGTATCGGCTGTTTCAAAAACCAAGCCGTAAAAGCCCGCACCAGCTTTTCAGACATTCAATTCAAAGACCTGCGCGGTATGAAAGACCCGGTTACCGGCGAATGGAAACCAATTTCGGTTTATCTTTCCGTAAACCAAGTTGATGCGCGCGCTTTGGGTGTTATCAGCAGTACGTTTATTGAACTTATGTCATCTTATTTGATTTCTAACCCACCTAACCATGTGAATAAAACCGACGGTAAGATGGGACCATTCCCAGCATTGTTCATCCTCGACGAGTTTCCGCAAATGCCTAAGATGAAAGCAATTATTGACGGTCCGGCCGTAGGTCGTGGTCAAAAAGTGTCTTATTTGCTGATTGGACAAGATTTGGGCCAAATCTCCGGCAAATATGGTAAAGATGACTTGGAAACAGTGATTTCTACCACCGCCTGCAAGATTATTCTTTCCCAAAACAACGAGGTTACAGCCCAGCGTTTTTCTAAAATGATTGGTAATAAAACCGTGCAAGTTTCATCTTTCAGCCGTACAGAGGGCAGCTTGGGTAAAGACTTTAACCCACTGGCAAAGAATGTAAGCTATCAAATGCAAGGCGTTCCGGTTATCAGCGCCACGCAGTTATTGAGCTTGCCTATGCTGAAACAAGTGGTGCTCATGCAAAGTTACATTGACCGTCCGATTATGGCAGATTCACCTCGTTGGTATCTAGACCCCAAAATGCGTAAGTTGGCTAAACTTCCGCCTTGTCCAAACGTTCCGGATTGGATTGTAGCTCAGCGTGAAGACATTAACGATGATATGTTGGCAAAACTTGGAATTGAATATGATCCAGATGCTGATAGTGATGACAACTTTGAAGTTGACTCCCCGCAAGCATAAGTTGATTTAACTTCAAAACCACCGAAAAGAATCTCGGTGGTTTATTTTTTAGTGAACTTTTATACAACTCATGTCGTTATAAATAATGTAAACAAGTTGAACGAGGTATAAAAATGGACGATATATCTGATTTGTTAAAAGAGGCAAAACCGTTGTATTTTCGGCGCAAACGGATTAGAAACCTGACAAAAGCAGCCGGCGTGCTTTCAATTGCCGCTTTTTTAGCATTGGGGACTTTTCAGCGCGCGGATAATTATGTTTATGACTTTGACAATATGTCAAGCACCATAAGCATGCTGCAAAACGGCTCAGCTATTGAAGACTTAGGACTTCCGACAGATGAATACGGATTTTTGAGGATTAGCTGATGAGCAATGAAATAGCATCATACAAAGCCATTGTTCGCGCGGTTATCAAAAAAATCACCGGCAATTACAATGAAGATTTGGAGCAGGAAGCCTATCTAAAAATCTGGCAAAACAAAGAAAACTATCAAGAGCAAGGCAAAAAATCCGCATGGCTCGGTATGTTGACTGCAAATATTTGTCGCGACTATTTAAAATCTCGTTTTAACAAATACAATAATTGTACTTTACAAGGAGATATAATTGAAAAGGTTAGCATAACCCCAAAATTTGATGAAAAAATAGATAAAAAGAAACGGCAGAAAATTATACTAAAAGCCGTGGACGAACTGCCTGCCGATTTGCGAAAAGTAATTATTTTGTACGAATTTGAAGAAAAATCGTACAAAGAAATTGCCGATAAATTATGTATCAGTATTCATACCGTCCATATTCACCGGCAAAATCTGTTGCGTAAGCTGGGAGTACAAAACTCTTTGGAGGCAATACGCCTAGGACAGGAGTCGGGGCTGTTAAGCTGATGCCCGATTTCATCGGGTCAAGGCATCCATTCTACTACTCCTGTAACAGGATGCTGCTTTCTCCATTCCTTAAATCCGCTATAATCCCGCACCCCATCCCGGATGACTGCCTG
>USCF01000040.1 GCA_900553115.1 uncultured Alphaproteobacteria bacterium | reverse complement strand
AAAACTAATAGATAAGGAAAACAAATGAAACTTGGAAAAAACGTGGTTGTTTGGCTGATTGCTTTCGTTGCGCTTTCAACGGTAATGAGCTTTTTTGAAAACCGAAATTTTGCCTCTAATCATGAAAATTTAGCGTTTTCCGATTTTATGAATGAGGTTAAAAGCAAACGCATTGCCAGCGTGACAATGTCTGGTGCCGAAATTTATAGTATGACCAACGATGGCAAAAAATATGTTACTTATGCGCCGTATAGCCCGTCTACGGTTGATACTTTGCTGGAAAACAATGTAAAAGTGGAAGCTAAACCGCAAGATACTTCGGGAGATACTTTGTGGAGTATAATCATTTCATGGTTTCCGATGATTCTGTTGGTTGGTGTTTGGATTTTCTTTATGCGTCAGGCTAGCGCCGGAAATAACAAGGCTATGAGTTTTGGTAAATCTCGCGCCCGTTTGATAGAAAACACCAAAAAAGTTACGTTTAAAGATGTGGCCGGAGCCGATGAATCTAAACAAGAACTGGAAGAAATTGTTGATTTTTTGAAAGATCCGCAAAAGTTCCAGCGGTTAGGCGGTAAAATTCCGAAGGGTGTTTTGTTGGTAGGCCCTCCGGGAACAGGTAAAACTTTGTTGGCCAAAGCTGTGGCCGGTGAAGCTAATGTGCCGTTTTTCTCAATTTCCGGTTCAGATTTTGTAGAAATGTTTGTTGGTGTTGGTGCTTCACGTGTCCGCGATATGTTTGCGCAGGCCAAAAAGAATGCGCCGTGTTTGCTGTTTATTGATGAGATTGACGCGGTTGGACGTCACCGCGGTGCCGGTTTAGGCGGCGGTAATGATGAACGCGAACAGACGCTTAACCAGTTGCTGGTAGAAATGGATGGCTTTGAACCAAATGAGAATGTGATTTTGATTGCCGCCACCAACCGTCCCGATGTTTTGGATCCGGCTTTGCTGCGTCCTGGGCGTTTTGACCGTCAGGTAACGGTTAGCAATCCGGATGTAAAAGGACGTGAAGCTATTTTGAACGTGCATGTGCGCAAAGTTCCGTTGGCGCGAGATGTTGATTTGTCGGTAGTGGCTCGTGGAACGCCTGGTTTTTCTGGTGCTGACTTGGCAAATTTGGTCAATGAAGCCGCTTTGCTGGCGGCGCGCCGCAATAAGCGTAAAGTTACGGCCGAAGACTTTGATAACGCCAAAGATAAAGTGCTGATGGGCAGCGAACGCAAGTCTATGGCAATGGACGAACAGGAGAAAAAGCTGACTGCTTATCATGAGGCCGGTCACGCTATCTGCTCTTTGCATGTCAAAGAAACCGACCCTATCCACAAGGCGACGATAATTCCAAGAGGGCGAGCCTTGGGTATGGTGCAGCAGCTGCCGGAAAAAGACCAATATTCATATACCCGCGCTAAAATGTTGTCGCGTTTGATTATTTGCATGGGCGGTCGTGTGAGCGAGGAACTTAAGTTTGGTTATGACAAAGTTACTTCCGGCGCGTCATCGGATATTGCCGCTGCAACCAATTTGGCTCGCGCTATGGTTACCGAATGGGGTATGAGCGATGTTTTGGGGCCGGTAATGTATGTTGAAAACTCTAATGAAGTGTTTTTAGGGCGCAGTGTTACGCAAAACCAAAATATGAGTGAGGAAACCGCTCGTCTAGTGGATTCGGAAATCAAACGTTTGGTGACCGACGCGCATACCGAAGCAGCCAAAATTTTAAAAGAAAACGATAAAGAGTTAGAAACTTTAGCTCAAGCTTTGATGGAATATGAAACTTTAACCGGTGAAGAAATTAAAGAAGTTTTGGCCGGAAAAAAGATTGACCGTACCGAGCAGACGCCTGTTCCGCCGGAAAAACAAACAAAAGTTTCTGTGCCAGAAGTTTAATATTGAATGAGGTTAAAATGGATTTTAAAGAACTTGGTTTAAGTGAAACCACCATAAAAGCGATTAACGAAGCCGGAATTACTGCTCCGACAACCGTGCAGGCTGATGTTATTCCGTCGGTTTTAGCTGGTAAAGATGTATTTGCCATTGCGCCGGCCGGCTGCGGTAAAACTTGCTCATATGTTTTTCCTTTGATAGATATTATTGCCCGTCATGAAGCGCAAAATATTCTTATTGTTACCGCAAATTCTAAGCAGTCGGTAATTGTTTCGGACCGCTTTGCCGTTTTCAATAAATATCACGAAATCAGCGAAACAAATTTGACGGACAATGATGAAAATGTTGATGATGAGGCAAATGTTATTATTGCATCGCCTAGCTTGTTGCTGGATTTGTTGAAAGAAGACAAAGTTGATTTGTCAAATATCAATATTTTGGTTGTAGACGATATCAATCTGATTAAAAAGCTGCATCATCTGGCTAATTTGGAGCAGATTTTAGAAGTTTTGCCTGCAGATAAGCAAAATATTGTGTTTACCAACCGTCGTTCAAAAGAAACTCAGGATATTTTGGATAAAATATTGAAAACTCCTGCCGAAATCAAAATTGACCGCAATAAAGAACAAGAGGCTTTGCAAAATGAAGCGCCGGTAGCGGAAGAAAAAACTGAAGCAACGCCTGTTGCAGAAACGGTGAACGCCGAAAATACTGCCGAAAAAGCAGTGGCTCCGGTTGAAAAATATGCCCGTACAGAACGCAAAAGCCGCCGCGAACAACGCGAGGAACGCCGCAAAAACGCTGATAAACACGAAGGCAATCCTAAAGACAGCGAGGCTATGAGTCTGATGCGTAAATTCCACACTTTTGGCCGCCGCACGCCTGATTTTCTGCTTACTAAAGTAGAATTGGCCGAGGATAATCAATAATTTGTGTTTTTTTGTAAAAAAAACTTGAAAATTTACGCTGTTAGGCTATAAAAATTCCATAAAGAATCAAGTTTTTGAGGAGATTAAAGAATGTCAGGACATTCACAATTTAAGAATATTATGTACAGAAAAGGCGCTCAAGATGCTAAAAAAGCGCGCGTTTTCGCTAAATTGGCCCGTGAAATTACCGTTGCTGCCAAAAGCGGTTTGCCAGAGCCGGATAAAAACCCGCGTTTGCGTTTGGCTATTCAGGCTGCCCGCGCCGAAAGTATGCCTAAAGATAACATTGAACGCGCTATTGCCAAGGCCACAACTGTTGCCGGCGGCGCAGACTTTGTGTCTATGCGCTATGAAGGTTTTTCTTCAGGTAAAGTTGCAGTAATCGTTGAAGCTTTGACCGATAACAAAAACCGTACAGCTGGTAATGTTCGTACTATTTTTGGTAAACGCGGCGGTGCTATGGGTGAAAATGGTTCGGTTGCTTTCAATTTTGAACGTATCGGCTATATTCAATATCCGGCTTCAGTTGCCAGTGCCGATGAAATGTTTGAAGCTGCCTTAGAGGCCGGCGCCAATGAAGTTGTTTCTGATGAAAATTATCATGAAATTGAAACTTTGCCAGATGATTTGTCTGCAGTTACCAGTGCTTTGGAAGCTAAATATGGCACTCCGTCTGCTTCTCGTTTGGATTGGAAACCAACTGTTAAAGTTGATATCAACGATGTTGACAGCGCTCGTAAGTTTTTGGAATTTGTTGACGCTTTGGAAGATGATGAAGACGTTCAACATGTTTACCACAATGCTGAAATAGCCGAAGATGTAATGGCTCAGTTAGCCGGTGAGGAATAATGCGCATCTTGGGACTTGATCCAAGTTTATCTTCCACAGGGTGGGGGGTTATTGAAGTAAATGCAAACCGTCTGCAATATGTTGCGGACGGTTTTATTCCTACTTCACCTAAAATGCCGATAGAAGAACGGCTGGATATTATTTTTAACACGTTAAGCGAAGTTATTGAAACCTATCAGCCGGTTGAAGCGGCAATTGAAAAAACTTTTCTTAATTCCAATCCGGAAACGTCGCTCAAATTGAGTATGGCGCGCGGAGTGGTTATTTTGGCCGCCGGTCATTATCATTTACCCCTGTTTGAGTTTGACCCGACAAAAGTTAAAAAAGCTTTGGTTGGTGTTGGACACGCCGATAAAAATCAGGTTGAAACCATGGTTAAAATTCTGCTTCCTGGGTGCAAACCTAAAAACAACGATTCTTCTGATGCTTTGGCAATGGCGATTACCCGCAGCCATTATCGAACTTCAATTACCTATAAATAAATCTATGAAATATTGCTTTATTGATTACAAAAGCTGAGGAACCTCGGTTTCTCTGTGGTATTATTTAAGTAAAAAAGGCAAAGGATATTTCCTTTGCCTTTTTACTTGATTAGTCCTTATGACCTATGCAATGGTAACAAAAACCGGCGTTGCGGGCTGTTGTTGGCTCCAGTAGGTTGCGGCAGTCCATAATGATTTTTTGTTTAGCTAAAGCCGCCAGTTTGTTCATATCCAGCAAGCGGAATTCTTTCCACTCCGTCAACACGGCAATAATATCGGCATTTTTCACTGCATCGTATGCGCTATCGGCATAATTAATTTTATCGCCCAAAATTTTCTTGGCCGAGTTCATAGCCTTAGGGTCAAATGCGGTGATTTTAACCGGATTTTTGAGTAATGCTTCTACAATATGTATGGCAGGGCTGGTGCGGCAATCATCTGTTCCATCTTTAAACGCCAACCCTAAAATGCCGATTTTGGCATCTTTTTTGCCGGCAGCTGCCAGAATACGCTCGGCCATAAGCTGATAACGGTTGTCGTTTTCGGCAATAGTTGTTTCAATCAAAGGCATGGAAATTCCAACCTGACGCGCCATAAAAGCCATGGCGTTGGTGTCTTTAGGAAAACAGCTGCCGCCATACCCCGGACCGGCTTTCAAAAATTTGGCTCCAATACGGCTGTCCAAGCCCATTCCAGCTGCGACTTCATCAATATCAGCTCCGGCTTTTTCACAGAAATTAGCCATTTCATTTATGTAGTTGATTTTAACGGCTAAAAAAGCATTCGAGGCATATTTTACAGTTTCACTGGAACGGCGGCTCATAAATAAGAGCTTAGCTTCTTTGAAAGGGGCATAAAGCGTTGAAAGCAGCTGACGAGCCCGTATGGAATCCGTACCGGCAATAATTCTATCTGGTGCAAAAAAGTCATGAATAGCAAAACCTTCACGCAAAAATTCCGGCAGCGAAATCACATCAACATCGGCGTTAGGATTTACCTTGTTGATAATAGCCTCAATTTTATCTCCGGTTCCGACCGGTACGGTTGATTTTGTGGCAACTACTGTATATCCTTGCAAATAAAGCGCCATTTCTTTGGCAGCAGCTTCAATATATTGCAAATCGGCTTCTTTGGTTATCGGATGCGGCGGAGTTCCTACGGCGATAATAACAATATCAGCCTCGGCAACACCTTCTTTCATAGATGTTGTAAATTTCAATCTTCCTGCTTCGGTATTGCTTTTATAAAGCGCTTCTAAGCCATCTTCAAACAAGGTTAATTGGCCGTTTTTCAACATATTGATTTTTTCGGCGTTACTGTCTATGCAAATAACCTGATTACCTTGCTCGGCAAAGCCGACTCCAGAAGGTAAACCAACATAGCCGGTTCCAATAATCGCGATTTTCATAAAGTTCTCCTAGACTAAACGAGAGTTGTCAATAGCTGCTTTTACAAATGAAACAAACAGCGGATGAGGGGCAAATGGGCGAGATTTCAGTTCGGGATGAAATTGCACGCCGATAAACCACGGATGGTCGGTACGCTCAACAATTTCCGGCAAACTACCATCCGGCGAGGTGCCAACAACTTGCATACCGGCTTTTTGCAGCATGTCTTTATATTTTATATTTACTTCATAACGGTGGCGATGTCGTTCAGATATTTTGGTTGTGCCGTAGATTTGCGCCACTTTAGAATTTGGAGCTAAAACGCAGTCATATGCGCCCAAACGCATAGTTCCTCCCAAGTCGCCGTCTTTGTGGCGAATTTGTTTGGCGCCGTCTTTATCCCATTCGGTCATCAAACCGATAACCGGCTCGCAGTGTTCGTCCAACTCTGTGGTGTTGGCGTTTTTGATTCCACAAAGGTTGCGCATGGTTTCAATAACTGACATCTGCATACCAAAGCAAATTCCCAAGAACGGCAGATTGTTTTCACGCGCATATTTAATAGCGTTAATCATTCCTTGGGTGCCGCGCAGGCCAAAGCCTCCTGGAACCAAAACCGCGCTGACATCATTCAAAACCTCGGCTGGGTCTTTTTTCTCCAGCTCTTCGGAGTCTACCCACTTGATTTTTACTTTGTATTTATTGGCAATACCACCGTGAATCAAAGCTTCATGCAGTGATTTGTACGCTTCAAGCAGCATCATATATTTACCAACAACAGCAATGCGTACTTCACCTTCCGGTGACTTCAAAATATCGACAATATGCTGCCACTTGCTTAAATCAGCAGGTTTTTCGTATGGCAATCCAAAATGCTTGCAGACTTGTCTATCCATACCTTCGGCCGAGTAGGCGAGCGGAACTTGGTAGATGCTGGAAGCGTCCATAGCTGTGATGACGTTTTCTTCTTTAATGTTGCAGAACAGAGCCAATTTGCGCTTTTCATTTTCCGGTATGGCCATTTGAGTGCGGCACAAAATCATATCTGGCTGAATACCGTATTCCTGTAATTGTTTAACCGAATGCTGCGTCGGCTTAGTTTTTAATTCACCGGCTGTAGGAATAAACGGCAGCAAGGTCACGTGTATAAACATTGTGCGGTCGCGTCCCAGTTCATAAGCAACTTGACGGATTGTTTCCAAATACGGCTGACCTTCTATGTCGCCGACTGTACCGCCGATTTCGCACAGTACAAAGTCTTCATCATGAATGTCGGATAAAATAAACTCTTTAATTTCATTAGTAACATGAGGAATAACTTGAATGGTTGAACCCAAATAAAAACCGTGGCGTTCTTTTTCAATAACTCTTTGATATATTTTACCGGTGGTAATACTGTCTGTTCGTTTAGCCGGAACACCCGAAAACCGCTCATAGTGCCCCAAATCCAAATCGGCTTCAGTGCCGTCATCGGTCACAAATACTTCGCCGTGCTGGCAAGGATTCATTGTCCCTGGGTCAACATTCAAATATGGATCAAGTTTGCGCATTCTTACTTTGTAACCGCGAGCTTGTAAAATTGCCGCCAACGAAGCAGAGGCCAATCCTTTGCCTAAAGATGAAACCACGCCGCCGGTGATAAAAATAAATTTTGATTTAGGATTAACGTTTATATCAGACATTATTTATTCCTTATAAATGGTTAGTAATAATTTTTTTCTATAAAAAAGCGACAAAGGCACTTCACAAATCAAAGTGCCTTATATCGTTTGTAAAATTCATTGAAATTACTCTGCTACAGGAACATCCGGTTCGCTAGGAGCTTCTTCTGCCGGAGCTTGCTGAGATTGAGCCGCCGGAGCTTTATCCAAAATAGAAGAAGTTTTTACTTCCATACGGCTATAATAAATAGACAAAGCCATGCTCAAAATAAAGAATAGAGTTGCCAAAATAGCAGTGATTCTGGTCAAGATATTACCCTTGCCGCGAGCGCTTAAAATGCTGCCGACACCGCTATCTCCGCCCAAGCCGCTCAAAGCGCCGCCGTTGGAACGCTGCATTAAAATTACCACTACCAAAAAGATGGCAACAATTAACTGTAAAACTAACAATACGGTACCCATATTTATTTATCCTTCCATATTATTTAGAACAAGCGTTTTTAGCAATGCCGATAAAATCTTCAACTTTGAGGCTGGCACCGCCGATTAAAGCGCCGTCAACATCAGGCAAAGCCAAAAGCTCTGCGGCGTTGGTAGGTTTTACGGAACCACCATACAAAATGCGCATTTTATTAGCTGTCGCTTTTCCGAGTTTTTTAGCCAAAGCTTTACGGATAGCGGCATGAACTTCTTCAACATCTGCAGCTGTCGGAGTTTTACCAGTGCCAATAGCCCAAATCGGCTCATAAGCGATAACTGTGTTTTTAGCGGTAGAGTCATCTGGAACTGAACCAAAAATTTCATCTTGGCAAACTTTGATTGTTTTGCCTTCGTCACGCTCTTTGCCTGTTTCACCAATGCAAATAACCACATTTAAGCCGGCAGCGTGTGCAGCTACGGCTTTTTTATTGATAAGTTCGTTAGATTCAAAATGGTCAACGCGTCTTTCTGAGTGACCGATAATGGCATAAGAACAGCCCAAATCTGTTAACATAAGCGGGCTGATATCACCGGTGTGAGCGCCTTTTTCGGCAAAATGCACATCTTGCGAACCCAAAGCAATTTTGGTGCCACGCAAGCATTTTTTAACAAAGCCCAACAAAGTAAACGGAGGGCAAATCAAAAAGTCGCAATCAAATTTATTTTCTTTAACCTGTGCAGCAATACCTTTGGCAAGCTGTGTGCCTTCTTCTAAAAGGCAGTTCATTTTCCAGTTGCCTGCAATCAGTTTTTTTCTGGCCATTTTTAAAATCCTCTAATAAAATTTAT
>USCF01000039.1 GCA_900553115.1 uncultured Alphaproteobacteria bacterium | reverse complement strand
GAGTTAATCTCGTCTTTTTTTGTTGACAAAAATTTGACTGATGGTTACAATGTAGACATAAATTTTATTATTAACTTAATTATTTTTTGCTATGGGAAAAATGAGTATTTTACAGTCCAGCGTTCAGGCTGATGTCAGCTGTGTGGTTTTTTGCCGTAGTCAGGCTAATTTGCTTTTAAGGAATATCAACCCTAAATATGAGGCATCTTTGTTGAAAGTTTACGTTTGCGAAGGTGAGGTTTATTTTATTTGGGCAGATGTTAATCCTAAAAATGAAGAAACTGCTTTTATAACGGTTTTTGCAAATGAGGAAGATATTATTCCGGCAATAGAAGACGCAAAGCCAATTAAAGTTGGTGAAGCGTTCAACCATGAGGATAATTATTACATTGTGACACAGAATATGTCCGATGATTTGGTTATCCGCAGATTGAGCGTTTTGAGCGATGAAAAAATGGTTCGGCAAATTTTGGCTGATGACGTGGATTTCAAAGATATTGAGAGTGTCTCTTTATCTAAACTCTTTGCCATAGGTCAAGGCAAACAGTTTTTAACTCTGTCTTGGGTAATAGCTTGCAGTGACGGCAGTGTAACCTATTTGCCGATTTTGGATAAAGACTGGACGCTTTTTGATGAATATTGCATTGGCTCATTGTTAAAAGAACCTGCAAAATCCGGTTTGCCGATTAAAATGCATGGCAAGTATTATACGCCGGTGTGCGACGTGCTTGGCAAATGGCACATAGAATGCAGCAAAGAGCTGAAACTGGTGCCAATGTATCGGTAAATATAAAAAATAAGCAGCGGAGATGGAATACTCTTCGCTGTTTTTTTATGGAAATAAAGTGGTGTTTTTTGTAAAATATGCTTGATTTAAAATAAAATGCGGACTATATTGTAAACAACATTAAAGAGAAACGGCTGTGAAATAGAAATATTTCGCAGTCTGATTTTTTAACGTTTTTAAAAAGGGATTTTTAAAACGAGAGTTGTTTATTTTGACTAGAGGAGGAAAAAAATGGATAAATTCCCATTGACCAAACTTGGTTATGAAATGCTGGAACAAGAGTTGAAAAACCGCAAAGGCGTAGAACGTCCAAATATTATTGCCGAAATTGCTGAAGCTCGCGCTAAAGGTGATTTGTCGGAAAACGCCGAATATTCCGCCGCTAAAGAAAAACAAAGCTTTAACGAAGGCCGTATTCAAGAGTTGGAAGCTGTTATCAGCCGCGCTCAGGTTATTGATCCGGCCAAAATGAGCGGTGACATTGTGCGTTTTGGCGCAACCGTTTTGGTGGCAAACACCGATACAGATGAAGAAAATGAATATCAAATTGTGGGTGACTATGAAGCTGATATTGAAAAAAATAAAATTTCTTTGTCTTCTCCGCTTGCTCGCGCTTTGATTGGTAAAGAAATCGGAGATATTGCCGAGTATTTGGCTCCGAGCGGCAAAAAATCGTATGAAATTATAGAAGTTAAATGGCTTTAAGTCCTTTAAACTTTTTGCAAAAGTCATATATAAAATCCAAGAGTTTGCGCTTTTGGATTTTATTTTTTGCAAAGGGGAAAAGCTATGACTAAAGAAAGATGTTTTTATGATTATGAACATAAATGCGATTGTTCGGAAGACGATAAATGCGGCTGCACTTATCCGAACAATATGAAGCACAATGTGACTTGCGAGCCGAAACAGCCGTCTGTTGAAGATTTTGAAAATATGCCGCATGAAATCAGCTTGAAAAAAGGCGTAAAATTGGAGCCGCCGGATTTTCACTGGAACGAGGAACCGCAGTCGTTTGATGCGGACTAAAATATTGTTAGCTCTTTGCTGAAAAAACTTTATCATTTTTTCTGTCTGTTTATACTTTATGTCAAAGGATAGAAAAAATGACGATTTATGTTTTTGATTTAGATGGAACGCTTACGCCGCCGCGCTTGCCGATGCAGCCGGATTTTACGGCCAAATTTCTGCCGTGGTTGAACACGCATACGGCTTTTATCGCCACCGGCTCGAATTTAGCCAAAGTTTCGGAGCAAATGGACGCGCAAACCTTAAACGCATTCAGCGGAATCTATTGTTCTATGGGCAATGAATTTTGGCGCGGCGGTAAATATGTTTATCAAAATACCTTTACGCCTGATACGCATTTGATGGCCAAATTAGAAGAATTTAGGCAAAATACCGCTTATCCCTATACTTTATATCCAAACTATATTGAGCTGCGCACCGGAATGTTGAATTTCAGCGTTTTAGGACGTGATTGCCCGTATGAAGAACGCCTGCGCTATCAAAAATGGGATTCGGAACATCACGAGCGCCTGCATATTAAAGAAGTGCTGGAACAGGAGTTCCCTAAATATGAATTTTCGGTCGGCGGCTCTATTTCCATAGACATCAATCCTTGCGGTTGCAGTAAAGCGCAAATTGCCGGCAAACTGCGCCAAAGTTATCCCGAGGAAAAAATAGTTTTCTTTGGCGATCGCACTCTGCAAGGCGGCAATGATTATGAGCTGGCAGAAGCGCTACGTCAGCTGCCGAATACAAAAATTGTGCAGGTTAACGGACCTGAAGATGTTTTAACCTCATTGCATTTGGAAGAAAAAAATGACTAAAGTGGCAATTTGGTGTCGTCACGAGGGCGACAATATAATTGGTGTCGGGGCAGATATTCCATGGTGTGTGCCGTCTGATAGCAAGCGTTTTCGCAATATCACAAAAGAACAAACATTAGTGGTTGGCAAAAAAACTTATGAGAGTTTTCCGAATCGCACTTTGCCGAATCGAAAATTTTTGGTTGTGACGCGGCAAACCGATTATGAAGTTTCTGATGTGAAAAATCATCGGGTTATTTCGGATATAAAAAAGCTGAAAGATTATCCCGAAGATTTGTATATCTCCGGCGGTGCGGCGATTTATGATGCTTTTTTTGCCGATTCGGCGCTGCGTCCGGAAATTGTGGTGGATTGTGTTTATCACGGTGATTTGCAAAGCGGGCTGACCGGCGAGCCGGTTTCGGTTGATAAAAGCGTGGCGGTTATGGAACAAAAGTATAGGTCGCTGCCGTTCCATTTTGAATTGGATAATGTGACAACTACAATTTGGCTTTTGAAAGGCGCTTTTGTGGAGCAATCAGTGGTTAAAAAAATTCTACAATATTTAGAGACGGAGGGAAAATAAATGCAACAATATTTGGATTTGCTGCGTGATGTTATGGAAAACGGCGTGGATAAAATGGATAGAACCGGCGTGGGGACACGGTCGGTGTTTGGTCGGCAGATGCGTTTTGATTTGAACGAGGGTTTTCCGCTGATGACCACCAAGAAAATGCATCTGAAAAGCATTATTTATGAACTTTTGTGGTTTTTAAAAGGTGATACCAATGTTAAATATCTGCAAGAAAACGGTGTGCGTATTTGGAACGAATGGGCGGACGAAAACGGCGATTTGGGGCCGGTTTATGGTTCGCAATGGCGCAACTGGAACGGCGAGGGTATAGACCAAATTGCCGAGGTTATTGAAAAGCTGAAAAAAACGCCGAATGACCGCCGTCTTATTGTTTCGGCATGGAATGTTGGTAAAATTGCGCAAATGCATTTGCCACCGTGTCACATGATGTTTCAATTTTATGTGGCAAACAATAAACTGAGCTGTATGCTTTATCAGCGCAGCTGTGATATGTTTTTAGGCGTTCCGTTCAATATTGCGTCTTACGCTTTGTTGACGATGATGATTGCACAAGTTTGCGGCTATGAACTGGGTGAATTTATCCACACATTAGGCGACACCCACATTTATCACAACCATTTTGAACAAGTGCGTGAGCAGCTTTCGCGCAAGCCGTTAAAACTGCCAAAAATGAAAATAAATCCGTTAGTTAAAGACATCAATGACTTTAAATATGAGGATTTTGAGTTACAAAATTATGAGAGTTATGGGGCTATTAAAGGGCAAGTCGCCGTGTAAAAATCACATCTAGCAGCGCATCTAGCGCCAAAACTGCGAAAGAGAGAAAATTCACGTACCTCAATGTACGCTAAAATTTTCTCTCTTCTGGTTTTAACGCTATCTACACTACTATCTGCAATTTTTTGCTGATAAATTTTTGCGTATTAGCCTTATTATCCGAGTTTCTGATGGATTGTGAGTTTTGCAGCAAAACTTTATGTTTGTGTTTTTAACGCCTGTCATCCTAGGCACAAGGCCTAGAACAACATTGAGAGATGTGGGGAATGCCTTGCACTATTACTTTAGATATAAGACTAAATTCTTCTTTACATTTGAAAATATTTTTGTTAACGTGATAGTTGGATAGGCGATAGTCTGTCTGGGGTGTCGTAGCCTCATAATCAAACGTTTTTGTACAAGAACGTAAATTTTGTGCATGCCTTCTAGTCTTATGGCTGGAAGGTAGCAGAATAAGCTTTATAGCTAATATGCTACACTATTTTTTGATTAGTAGTTACGAACTTCCAGCTGTCTTATCGACAGCTATTTTTGTATGTTTAACAAGAATTATGGAAGAGAAAAACAATGAATAATTATAAGAAATTAGAATCCGGTCGTTCAATGATAGAAATGTTGGGCGTACTTGCTATTATCGGCGTACTGTCTGTTGGTGGTATTGCCGGCTATTCAAAAGCAATGAACAAATTCAAAACAAACAAGGTTGCTGACAATTTGGCAATGATTGTAACCAATATCAGAACTCTTTATGCTCAGCAAAATGATTATAGCGGTTTGACTAATGATACTGCTATCAATATGGGTGTAGTACCAGACGAATTGATTAAAAAAACTACCAAGAAAGGTGAGACAACTGCAACAAAAACTTTGCAAAACGCTTTCTTAGGTCCTGTGTTTATTAGTTCAGCCACAGTGAAAGGTTTGGATAATGGTACAGATGATGGTGCCAATAGAGGCTTTGTCGTTGCAATGGGAGGTTTAACCAGAGAAGCATGTGTAACTTTGGCCACAAATGACTGGGGTTCTGGCTATTCGTCTGGTTTTGTTGGCATTAAAGCAGCTGGTGCTGCAGGTACTTTAACAGTAGATAACACAAAAGATGTTTTTGATAAAGTAAATTGTACAGGTAAGAATGTTGCTAGCAAGGTAGGTTATGCTTGTGTTGGTGGTTCTGAGCAAGCAACTCCATATAACGTGGCTGAAGCCTCTAGCGCATGTGACTGTGATACTAACGTTTGCAGTATTATGCTGAAATACTTCTAAGTTTGGAAGAGCGTGACGGTTTGGGATACTAGTTGCAAACCGCCCGCATATTCCAAAGAACTGCCGTTACTCTCATTGTCTTATAGTCGGCAGTCTTTCTCCGGAAACGCCCTTGCTCCTAACTCGGGCGTTTCTTTTTATATATAAAAAACTCTCCAATCTGCTTTTTACAGAAAGGAGAGTTTTTTTAGTTTGTCATTTGACTGTGCGTTTCAAAACTTCTAGCATTAATTGGGCAGAAAATTTAGGATCGACATCGTGGTTGGCCAAATAGGTTTCCACATAGTCAAAACGGTAGTTATTTATCCAATGCATTAAAACAGCAGTGCTTAAAGTTTGGGATTCGGCCAGTGCTTTCATTTCTGTTGGAGCATTGCGCAAGAGCAGGGCATTGATAACGTCGTCGCTTAAGGCTTTTTGTTCGTCAATCAAGCGCTTGATTTCATCCATATCGCCTTTTTGGACTACTGCCAGCTGGGCCTCATCACAAAGAGTTTGAATGTAGTCCAACAAACTCATAACGGCGCTGTGGCTAAAGTTTTTAACAATTTCCAGCTGAATCGCGTCTGACATATAATAATTGTTGTATATGTAGTCATCCAACATATCTATGTCATCAGCGTAGCGGTGAATATACTTCATAGCCAGTTCAGAAGAAAGATGCCAACAAGCAGCCAGATAACTGCTGGCTTTTTTATAACCGCCGTCAATAATTGTTTCAAGGACGTAAGTTGGAAAAGTGACATCAAAAGCGACATCATTTAAATGCAGCATCTTTTCAATTTCTTCGTCATTGCCGCGGTTAAGAATGAGCAATATCTGAGCCTCGGTGAGCTTGATATTTCTATATTCCAGAATCTCCATAATTTGAAAATGGGTGAAATTCTGCAGAATATAAGTCATATCTTCTTCAGATATTTCATTTTCTTTCAGCAAGCTCAAAAGCGCTTTAAAGTGTCCTTGCCGAATAATATCCGAGGCGGGAACATCAAGATTTTTTTGGCATAACAAAGCGATTTCATGGCTCTGATTACGGTCAATAACCAGCTGTTTAAGTCTGGTATTGGCAATCTTTTTGTTTTTTAACAAAGCCTCGATTTCATCGGCGCGGTCTCGTTTTAGCAGTGCTTCTTGTGCTTTGGCCGAAAAATCACTCATACCTCCGGTGTTCAAGCGTTCCATGATGTGTTCATGGTCGCCGTTCAAAACCAGATAGTAGTCATTTACCTCAAGTCGGGTCAGGATAAAAACACCAAAGTGTTTTACTAACGCCCACAGCCATTTAAAAAAATGTGTAATCATAAAAATATGGATTAAATTAATAATAAAATTTAGGATTAAAATTTAACAGATAATAAAATTTTTGTCAAGTCATAGCGTTAACAAAATGATATGATTTACGCTAAACAACAAAAAACACAGCTATTGTATATAATAACCGTGTTTCTTGTTTGGCCTATGTTTGTCTAAATGACGCCGATTAGAGCTTGCTTTATGTTTTCGGCAATATCCAGCCGGTAGTAGTTTTTATTTGAAACATTCGGCGGAAAATATTCTTGAAGGCTAAGCGCAAAAATATTTGATTGCTGATTGATAAAATCTCGGCTCAAATTTATGGCGTCGGCGCGAGAAATCAAATATTCTCTAAAGTTGCCGACAGCGTTTTTGGCGTCGTTTATAAAGTTGTTATGTTCGCTGAAAATGCGTGAAAAAGCAAAAATTGTGCCAATCATCGCCACTATCAACAAAGCAGTGACAATGCCGGTATAAATGCTGCAAAATAGGGCAATTAGCATAATGGCCACAATCGAAAAGCTTTTGAATAGCAGACCGATTAGACGGTATTTGAATTTGTGGCGCAAAATCCAAATATAAAAAGCGTATAACAAACTTGAAGATATCATAACCGTTAGGCTTTGCGCCAAATTGATGCTGATTCCGGCAATGAAAAATTCTGTTAATAAAAGCATGATAATGCTGAAAACTATGTAACCTATATTTTGCATCAGACGATATTTTTTGATTTGTTTTTTGATGCTTTTTTCAATTATCCGCAGTGTCTTTTTGAATTTCAAATTGTTGGTGACATTGATTTCAATTTGTGTGTTTTTGCGTGAAAACAAAATTCCCAAGGCCTTTTTCTCTACTTTGGTTAGTTTACTGTTTTTGATGTTTTTAGCCACCAAAAAATAACGGTTGTTTTCAGATATCAAATCAATGGCGTTTTTGCGGTATAAATCCAAAAGTTCTGCCACATATGCCAAACGGTCGAATTTACCGATTAAAATACTGCGCATTAAGGCTCCGCTGTAAGAAGGGGTATATTTTTTGCGCTGTTCTTTTTTTAGGCTGAAAAGCGACAAGATAAACGATATCAAAATTGCGGTAAAACCAAGTCCGGCGTAAACGATATTGCCCCAATCATTTAAAAATGTGTTGAAATTTTTATCATAATTTTTGATAAACACATTTTTATCCATCACCGTAATAATGTTCATCTCTTCACCGTTAAACAACGGAGTTTTATTGGAAAAAGCCAAAACATTTTTTGCCAAATTGAAAACGTTTGTGCGTTGGTTGCTGACATTTTTACCTTTGCCGATGATGGCTTCTGCATCTCGGAATGCGAATCCTTGCGGCAAAGAAACAATGGCGTTGGCCGAAGTTATAAACGCATTCATAGCGCGTCCGGTCATATTCCAATCCATAAATATAAGATTGTCGGCGTTTTGAAGTTTATGGTTGATGATATAATCAAATTTATAGGTATAAACACCAGGTTCAAGAGGTTGATTATATTTAGGTTTTAGCAAAATATCGCGGCCGCTTTCTTCGGTGATGTACGGAACTTTGGTGCCGTTGATGGTCACGCTGTTGAGGATAATTTCTATACGGTGACCGCGTTTGCCTTGATAATAAGTACGTTTAGGAAAAACACGGTTCAAACCATAGGCAAATTTTTGTCCGTTGGCTACAATGGTTATGCTGTCTTCAACTTTGATATAGCCGTTTGATTGAATGTCTATATAGCTTAAAAAATATGGAATATGCTCTATGGCCGGAGCCAAAATGCGGCGTCCGCTAGGCAAAGTTACGCTGACAGTCGGAATCTTTTCTTCTTGTTTTTGCAAAGCTTCTTCTTGCGGAGCTTTAATAAAGAATCGAGTTGCTGTTTTTGCGGCTTCTTGTTCGGCTTGTTGGGCAACGTCGGCAGTTTTGCCGTCAGCCGGTGTTTGCTGCGCATCTTTTTGGTGAATGGCCGCTAAAGCCTCTTCATAAATTTTTTCAAAAGTGCTTTTCTTTTATTCTTTTTGCCGTTCATAAAATTCCGGCGGCGGAA
>USCF01000038.1 GCA_900553115.1 uncultured Alphaproteobacteria bacterium | reverse complement strand
TTTTCTCTAAAGCTTTGATGGGCAAAGCGGATAAATACAAGGCTTTTACTACGGTGGCGCAAGCGCTCATACATAAAAACCAACTTAATTTCAGGAGCTGTATATCACACTTATTCTCTAAAAGCAAGAAGATTATGGAACTTTTTGCTGACATAAAATAAAAAAGCAATACTTAATACACTTTATTCATATTGCCGTCTTCGTAGCGGTAAATGGCATAAGATTCGCTGATGCTAGGTGCGCCATTATGAAACATTTGGCTGCCAAATTCGGTTTTAACACCTTTTGCTGCTTGATTAGAAACCTTATTATAGTCAAAAGATTTTGCGGCATTAGCCAAGCTTTTCCATAAATTAACCGCCGAATAGCCATAGAGCGAAAGTCCATCAGCGTCAAAGCCGTTTAAGCGTAATTTTACTAAAGTTTCAGCAAATTCCGGATCTTCTTCTTTGCCGCGCAAAGCCATAAAATAAACGCCGTTTGCAAGTCCGTCCATATATTCAAAAAATTCGCTGCCGGCTGTATATTTGTTAACAAATACTGTCATATCATTGTTGCGATCTTTCAGCGCATACGACATTTTGCGGACATTTTTAGGATATCCCAAAACAAACGCGGCTGTGTTGCCGTCAGCTAAAACCTGCTCTGCCAGTTTTTTATAGTCTTTATCGGTTAATTCATAAAAATACGAACCTAATACTACAGATTTTCCGTGCTTGCGAAACTCATTTTCAATGGCTTTGGCTTCTTCAGTGCTTTCCGCATCAGATGAATTATAAATAACAGCCACTTGCGAACCGGCCATATTATTATTGTAATAGTCAAAAAAGTCTTTAGCTTGCTGATTTGTGTAGCCCAGCATTTTTACCAAACCTTTTTTAATGGTTTTGGCTTGGGCGTAGTTGACTGTGGTTGGAATAATTTGAAAAATCTGCCCTTTGGCGTAAATATCTGCCACCTTGTCAAAAGAGTTGGCGCAATAAGGACCTATTACCAATTTAATATTTTTTTGTTTCAAAATCGTCAGCATTTGCGCTGTAGAAATAGCAACACCGTCGCTGCATTGATCGTCAATAGCCAATAATTCCAGCTTTTTGCCCAATAAACCGCCGCTTTCGTTTATTTCATCAATAGCCCTCTGCACGCCTTTAGTCAGTTCCGCCCCTTGCTGCTGATAAGAACCTGCCTTAGGCATAACCAGAGCAACAGCAACATCATCTGCCTTTGCCAAAGTCGGCAAACACATTATGGATAAACTGAAAAATGTAAATAAGCGGCGCAGCATTATGGCCATATTCCTTTGTTTGTTTGAGCCTAATATATAGATATAAATTTGTAATTGCAATAGTTTAATAGCCTATTGCCAAGTATTGTGGATTGGTGTATATATAACGGCTGTTTGGAGTTCATAAAATGTCGGAAAGTAAATATATAGAAATTAGAGGCGCACGCCAACATAATTTGAAAAATGTGGATATTAATATTCCTAAAAACAGTTTGACCGTGATTACCGGACTTTCTGGTTCTGGTAAGTCATCGTTGGCGTTTGACACAATTTATGCCGAAGGACAGCGCCGTTATGTTGAAAGTTTGTCTTCATACGCTCGTCAATTTTTGGATTTGCAAAACAAGCCTGATGTGGATTCGATAGAAGGTTTGTCGCCGGCAATTTCCATAGAGCAAAAAACAACCTCGCACAATCCGCGTTCCACTGTTGGTACGGTGACGGAAATTTATGACTATATGCGTTTGCTGTGGGCAAGAGCCGGAACTCCATATTCTCCGGCAACCGGATTGCCGATTGAAGCGCAGTCGGTGGCGCAGATGGTGGATAAAATTTTGGCCATGCCGGAAGGAACAAAACTGATTTTATTAGCTCCGATTGCCCGCGGTAAAAAAGGCGAATTCAAAAAAGAGTTTGCCGAATTGCAAAAAAAAGGTTTTCAGCGGGTTAATATTGATGATGAAATTTATAATATAGAAGAGCTGCCTGAGCTGAACAAAAATCAAAAACACGATATTGAAGTAGTGGTTGACCGTATTATCATTAAGCAAGGGATTGAAAGCCGTGTCAGTCAATCGGTGGAGACGGCTCTAAAGTTAAGCGACGGGTTGCTGTATGTGGAAAATATGGCGGATAAAAAACGCCAGACGTTTTCTTCTAAATTCGCTTGTCCGGTGTCTGGCTTTACAATTGAAGAAATTGAGCCGCGTTTGTTTTCGTTTAACAATCCGCAAGGCGCTTGCCCGTGTTGCGGTGGTTTGGGTGCAAGTTTATATATGGACCCTGAACTTGTGGTGCCAAACGAAAATTTAAGCTTGGCCGGCGGTGCAATTGCGCCGTGGTCGGTCAGCAGCCACTCGATGTTTTATCGGCAAACTCTCGATTCGCTGTGTGAATATCTGGAAATATCCAACAAAACGCCGTGGAAAGATTTGCCGGCGTATGCGCAAGAAACAATTTTATATGGTTCCGGCAACAAGTGCGTGCCGATGGTTTATTCTCGTTTTGTCACCGATAAGCCTTTTGAGGGGGTTATTCCAAATATGGAACGCCGTTTTTTAGAAACTGATTCGGCGGCAAGCCGTGAGGAATTGGCGCATTATCAATCGGCTGCTCCTTGTGAGTGCTGCCACGGAAAACGCTTGAAACCTGAGGCGCTGGCGGTCAAAATTTGCGGTAAGGATATTATAGAAGCGTCGGATATGTCTATTAAGCAAGCCTTGAACTGGTTTAGTGGTGTAGAAGCGCAATTGACGCCGCAAAAACAAGAAATAGCCCATAAAATCATTAAAGAGATTGTTGAACGCTTGCGCTTTTTGAATAATGTCGGTTTGGATTATTTGACTATGTCCCGCCAATCCGGAACGCTTTCCGGCGGTGAGGCGCAGCGGATTCGCTTGGCTTCGCAAATCGGTTCGGGTTTAACCGGCGTTATGTATGTTTTGGACGAACCGTCCATCGGGTTGCACCAAAGAGATAACGATAAGCTGTTGGCGACGCTTACGCGTTTGCGTGATATAGGTAACACGGTTATTGTTGTAGAACATGATGAAGACGCCATGCGCGCGGCTGATTTTTTGGTTGATATGGGACCGGGTGCCGGCTCCAACGGCGGAAACGTGGTGGCGGCGGGGACTGTTGCCGAGGTGCTGAAAAATAAAAACAGTTTGACGGCGCAATATTTAACCGGTGAAAAATACATTGCCGTACCGTCGATTCGCCGTAAAGGAAACGGAAAATTTTTGGAATTGACCGGAGCAAAAACAAATAATCTGAAAAATGTTGATTTAAAGATTCCTTTAGGGACGTTTACTTGCGTGACCGGTATTTCCGGCGGCGGCAAATCGTCATTGATTTTGGAAACGCTGTGCAAGGCCATTGATAAAGAACTAAACGGCAGCCGTATTCCGACCGGCAAATATGATAAACTGATTGGTTTGGAAAATATCGATAAAGTAATAGATATTGACCAGTCGCCGATTGGACGCACGCCGCGCTCTAATCCTGCTACTTACACCGGCGTGTTTACCAACATCCGTGACTGGTTTGCCGGACTTCCTGAAGCCAAAGCCCGCGGTTATACTTCGGGAAGATTTTCTTTTAACGTTGCCGGCGGACGCTGCGAGGCTTGCAAAGGCGACGGCGTGATGAAAATTGAAATGAACTTTTTGCCGGACGTTTACGTCCCTTGCGATAGCTGTAATGGTACGCGCTATAATCGGGAAACTTTACAGGTCAAGTTTAAGGATAAGTCAATTGCCGATGTTTTGGATATGACAATAGATGACGCTTATCACTTTTTTGAAAATATTCCGGTCATTAAAAACAAGCTGGATTTGCTGCGCCGTGTCGGTTTGGGATATATTCATCTTGGGCAATCGGCTCCGACGCTTTCCGGCGGCGAGGCGCAGCGTATTAAGCTTTCAAAAGAATTGAGCAAAAAAGCTACCGGCAAAACTCTGTATATTTTAGACGAACCGACAACCGGATTGCATTTTGAAGATATTAAAAAATTGCTGCAAGTGTTGCAAATGCTGGTGGAACAAGGAAACACCGTGGTGGTTATTGAACATAATCTAGATGTGATAAAAACAGCCGATTATATTGTGGATTTGGGACCTGAAGGCGGCGACGGCGGCGGCGAGATAATTGCAACCGGTACACCGGAAGAAATTGTTAAAGTTGCGCGAAGTTATACCGGTAAATATCTAAAAGGAAAATTGTGATGCAAAAAAGGCTCTATATTGTGCGCCATGGCGAAACCGAATACAACGCTAAAGGAATTTGTCAGGGACAAAAACTTGATGTCGGGCTGACGGATACGGGGCGGCAGCAAGCCAAAATTGCTGCGGCAAAATTAGAAAATTTTCCGGTGGGGGCGATTTATACCAGCCCGATGCGCCGCGCTTTTGAAACCGCGCAAATTATCGGCCATCATTTGCATTTAAAACCGCAGATTCACACCGGACTTATCGAGGGTAATTTCGGTATAGCCGAGGGCGTTTCAATGGAAATGGTACGCCGTTGGCCGGAATTTTCCGATTGGACTAATCCTGATCCGGCTTATTTGGATGCGCATTATGAGGGCGGTGAAAGCAAACGCCGGATCCGTGACAGGGCAATGCGCGCATTGGAAGATATTTGCGGAACTTGTGAAGCTCAAGATATTGTTATTGTCACACACAGTGCGGTGGCTCGTTTGCTTAATTGGACCGCCGGCGGTGCGGTGCGGCGGATGATGCCGAACGCTTCAATTTCCGAACTTGTTTATGAAGATGGCAAGTTGACACAGCGGCAGAATAAAATATTATTACTTTCCTGCTGCGCCCCGTGTTCTTGCGCTGTGATAAAAACGTTGGCGGAAGAAGACGCTGATTTTACGGTTGTGTTCTATAATCCGAATATCCGCCCAAAAGAGGAATATGACAAACGCTGCGCCGAAAATAAACGGGTTTGCGAGCTATACGGTGTGCCGTTTATTGAATTGGAGTATGACAACGAGCGGTGGTGCGAATTAACTCAAGGCTTGGAAAATGAGCCGGAACGCGGCAAGCGTTGTTCTGTTTGTTTTGAAATGCGTTTACAACGGGTTATGGAATATGCCAAAGCAAACGGCTATACGGCAGTGGCCTCGGTTTTAGGCGTATCACGCTATAAAAATTTGGACCAAGTAAACGCCGCTGCGGCTAAAGCTGGTCAAACTGTTGATTTTCCGTATCAGCAAATTGAGGGGCGCAAAAACGGTATGCAGGAATTGCGCCAGCAGCTGATAGACGAGTTAAATTTATATAATCAAGATTATTGCGGCTGCAAACCGCGTCATTCATAAAAAAGGAGAATAAAATATGCAAAAAATTATTCCGCAGAAATTGCAAAAAGGCGACAAAGTTATGATTGTGGCTCCGTCGCGCGGGCTGAAAATTATTGGGCAAGATACTCGAAAAATTGCAACAGAAAGATTGCAAAAACTTGGATTGACAGTTGAATACGCGCCGCATACCACGGATGATAACTGGAATATGATGGGTTCAAGCTCTATTGCCGACCGTGTTGACGATATCATGACTGCGTTCAAAGACAAGTCTGTTAAGGCGATTTTCACCATTATCGGCGGATTTAATTCAAATCAGATTATTCCACATTTGGATTATGATGTTATTCGCCAAAATCCGAAAATTATCTGCGGTTTTTCGGATATTACCGCGCTTTTGGCGGCAATTGAGGCTAAAACAGGACTAGAAGTTTATTATGGCCCGCATTTTAGCTCTTTGGGGATGAAAAAAGGCTGCGAATATACTTTGGAATATATGGAAAAAATGCTGTTTACCGATGAAGCGGTAAAAGTTGAACCTGCCGCCGAGTGGAGCGACGATTTGTGGTTTATTGACCAAGAAAATCGTGAATTTATTAAAAACGAGGGCTATTGGACCATTCACGGCGGCAACGCCGAAGGCACAATTAAAGGCGGCAATCTCTGCACTTTTAATTTGCTGCTGGGTACGGAATATCGTCCGGCGTTTGCAAAGGATACAATTTTGTTTGTTGAAGACTTTGAAACAACCAATTCAACTGCGTTTGACCGCGATTTGCAAGCTTTATGCTATCAGCCTGATTTCAAAAATGTCAAAGCTTTAGTTATCGGACGTTTTCAAAAGAAATCGGAAATCAGCCGCGAGATTTTGGAATTTATTATCAATAATAAGCCGGAACTGAAAGATTTACCGGTGATTGCCAACGTTGATTTTGGTCATGCAACTCCAATATTGACTATTCCATTGGGCGGTCAGGTAAAGCTAGAAAACGGCAAGCTTACATTGTTTAAATAATTAAAAAGGCCGGAGCAAAATTCCGGCCTTGAATTTTTACGCCAGTTGGGTGCGGTATAAAGCCGCATATGCGCCCTTCTTTTTCAGCAATTCATCATGCGAGCCTTTTTCAACGATTTGTCCGTCATTAATCACCACAATGCAATCGGCGTTGCGGACGGTGGATAGACGGTGGGCAATTACCAACACTGTTCTATCTTTCATTAAGTTGTCAATAGCCTGCTGTACCACCGCTTCCGATTTGTTGTCAAGCGCCGATGTCGCCTCGTCTAAAATCAGAATCGGGGCATTTTTAATAAAGGCGCGGGCAATGGCAATACGTTGTTTTTGACCGCCGGAAAGCAGCACGCCGCGTTCGCCTATTTGTGTGTCCAATCCATCTTTCAGCGTGCTGATAAATTCATCTAAGCAAGCCGAATGAATGGCTTTTTGCAGTTGTTCTTCGCTAACATTTTCTCGTCCAAATAAAATATTTTCTCGGATTGTGCCGCAAAATAAGAAGTTATCTTGGAAAACAATGGCGATATTATCACGCAGACAGTCTAAATCTAAGTCCTTGATGTTTATGCCGTCCAAAGTGATAGTTCCGGATTTTACATCATAAAAACGTGGCAGCAAAGAAGATATTGTGGTTTTGCCGCCGCCGGAATTGCCAACCAAAGCTATGGTTTGACCGGCTTTGATGTTTAGGTTTACATTTTTTAACACTGGTTTGTCTTTTGTATACTCAAACATCACATCTTTGTAGCAGATATTGCCTTTACAGTGTTTAATTTTTTTTGCATTTTCACAGTTGCGGATGCTTGGAATGCTGTTCAATTTTTCAAAAACGCGTTCAACAGCCATAAGTGAGAATATAACGCCGTTATAGTTGTTGCCGATAGATTTTATAGGGTTATAAAGCATAACCAAAGAGGTGATAAAAGAAGCAAAATTACCGACGGTAATATCGTGATTGACAATCAAATAACTGCCGAACCAAATCACAAAGGCAATGCCAAAAGACGAGATAACATGCATAATTGGGGTGATGATGCCGATTTTAGTCACCATCTGTACGCCAAGTGAAAAGATGTTGTTAACAGAATCAATAAACTTAGCTTTGCAAAAGTCATAGAGATTATAGGCGGTTATAATACGGTTTCCGCTAAATGCTTCGTTATAATGCGTCATCAAAGTAGCTATGGCGTTTGCATCTTTAGAAACGACTTTTTTCAGGCGCTTGCGTACTCTGGTTAAAGGATAAAGCGCGCCAAACATCACGACCACGGCAACAATAGCCAGCTGCCATGAGTTATAAAATAACACCGCAATGAGTGAAAGTGACGAAAAAAAGCGGGTAGTAAACATTTTCATATTGCTTAATAAGCCGCTGCAAGCCGATTCGGCATCGTTATTAAAACGAAACAGAATATCTCCGGAGTTGCTTTTATCAAAAAAAGAAGCGTCGCTGCGCAAAAGTTTGTTAAACAATTTGCGTTTGATATCCAGAGCAATCTTATTTCCTACCCAAGTGTTCATATAGGTTGCAATGTATGTGAACAAAGCTTGCAGCACACTGAATACCACAATCAATAGCGGAATATACATGGTCCAGCCCGTTTGTTTTTCAACCAGCACCACGTCCATAAATGGTTTTAGCGACCAAGCGATGACGGCATCCATCATACCAACCGGGATAGTTATAACAACTGCAATCAGCGCTCTAAACCAATATGGTTTAGCATATGGAAAAATCAAAGCGTAGTTTTTGAAAGTGTAAATTCCCATAAGTTTATCTTTGATTTTTTGTCGGCATAAATAAGCGGCAATTGTTAGTGCGCTTAAAAGCACATAAGCTAACAAAATAAAGCACAAGGCTGTGTAATTAACCTGTCTGTGGGTTGGCAAAGGCAGACAATCTGTACAAACATCTATCTGCGCGCTGTTTCGCATATTAAAACCAACCAAATTGGCGCTGCTGTTCAAAATATTTATATCCGGAGCGGCGGCAGGTATAATATGTTTGAAATTTTGACCTCCGACAAAAACGTCACCTATATTCAAATATCCCTGATAGTTTGAAATATCTAACTTTAAATTTTTAAGCTCTGTGGTTTTGAGTGAAATAGTATAGAGCGTAGGAATTTCGGTTAATACCGGAGATAATGCAGTATTTTCTACACTACCATCATAATTTGTGGCGTAAATGTCAATATGCGGAGTACCGTTACCGCTTAAAAACAGCGAAAGTTTCAGTTCTGGATAAGAGTACCAAAAATAAGAGCTGGCAATTAAAATTCCCAAAAAAGAGCTTAGTCCATATTTAATTAAATTTTTTAAATTCATAAATGCTTTCTGAAATTTGTGACTCCTACAGGATTCAAACCTGTAACC
>USCF01000037.1 GCA_900553115.1 uncultured Alphaproteobacteria bacterium | reverse complement strand
AATTATATTTATATCACTGACAAAAAGACCGCCATTAGGCGGTCTTTTAATTTTACAAATATCATAAACCTAGGCCATATCCGGCAACAAAGGTTTCATATTTTGGTTATAATATTCTTCGGCCCAAGCGCGCATAGAATCAAGCACCGGCTTCAAATTATAGCCCAAATTAGTCAGTGTATATTCAACTTTCGGCGGAATTTGCGCATATACGGTACGGATTAAAATTCCTTTTTCTTCCAACGCACGCAAATTAGAAGTCAAAACCTTCTGCGTTATATCGCCAAGCTCTTTTTTGATTTCGCCAAAGCGTTTGGTGCCGTCCATTAATTCTTGAATAATCATTACTTTCCAGCGATCGCCCATAGTTTTCAAGGCCATTTCCACCAGATTTTCCGGCATTTCAATCATTTATTTTCTCCAAAATTCACATCATTTTTATAGTTAACATACCAAATTTTATTTTTCAAGCCCTATTGCAACCTCAACCACAGATTTATTTTTATTAAATTCACTTTAAATCAGATTCTTTGCCACTATCTTTATGCACACACAATTTGAAAGGAAGATAAAATGCGTCGTATTTGTTTATTTGCCGGCTATGATAAAGACAACAAAATCCAAGACTATGTGGTTTATTTAATTAAAGAACTATCCAAAATCAGTGAGGTATATTTTATGGGTAACGGACGTTTTCCGCCCGATGAACTGTTCAAAATCGCACCGTATACCCAAATGTTTTATTCCCAGTATATGCCGCTCAAAGATTTTGGCTGTTGGCAATATCTGATTGCTAAATTAGGCTGGGAAAAACTAGAAAAATACGATGAATTGATTTTGTGCAATGACAGTGTCTATGGTCCTTTATATAATTTAGAAGATTTTTTCCGTTCCATGGAACACAAAGGCTATGACTTTTGGAGCGCCACTTCCGACTATGAAAGTCATTTTCACCTCCACAGCTATTGTATGGCCTTCTCGCAAGATGTGATAAAAAACGCCCAATTCCACAAATTTTGGCGTTCCGTTCCGTTTGCTTATGACGCGCATAATTGTGAAATGGAGTTAACTCCGCTTTTAACTGAACAAGGCTTTATCGGCAACAGCTATATTCGTACATTTAAACAAGAAAATATTTTGCGCAATCCGGTGCAAATGCTGCAAGATCACCAAGCGCCGTTTATCAAAGTCAAAAGCTTTTTGCCTAAAAACGATTACACCGCCGGCACCGGAATTGAACTGCGCTACCAGTTACGCACCAAAACCGACTATGATACTTCGCTGATTCAAAAACATATAAACATTGCTCATTTGCCGCAAACAATGGGGCAAAAAATTGCCCGTTTTACCGGCTTGTAATTAAGCGGTCCAAGCGTTTTGCAAGTGTCTTATCGAAAACGGCAGCTTAATCAACATGGCGTCAAAGCGAATATCATAACCGCTGTATTGTGGCCGATTGCCCACAAAAACCGCAGCACCCTTAATAAGGCGCTGCCTTTGTTTGAGCGTAATAGCATATGCAGCTTCATCTAAAGTGCGGCGCTTTTTTACCTCAACAAAAACCAAACATTTATGCTTACAGGCAATAATATCTATCTCGCCGGCTGTCGTTCCGCGTCCGACAATAATATTTTTGGCCACAATCTGATAACCATGCAGCCGCAAATACAAACGCGCTAAAAATTCCGCCCATTTACCGCTGCGGTAATTATTCATTTTTCAACTCTAACGCCAAAGCGTATACTTCATTTTTATTTAATCCGAATTGCTCTGACAATTCTTTAACCGCAGTTTTCAGCGATGTTTCCTGCAAGCGTTTTGCCAACAGTTCACGAACATCGGCAACTGAGTATTGAGGTTCTTCCGGCGGCGAAACAATAAATACAAATTCGCCTTTAGGTTCGTTTTCTTCAAAATGAGCTTGCACCATAGCAAAACTGCCCGTCTGCACTTCTTCATACATTTTAGTCAACTCGCGGATAACCGAAATTTTGCGTCCGCCAAAAATCTCCGCCGCCTGTTCCAAAGTTTTTAACAAACGCGGTGCCGTTTCATAAAAAATCAGCGTAGTGTTGATGTTTTTCAGCTCATTAAACAAATCCGCCCTCGCCTTGTCTTTGTTTGGAATAAATCCGGCAAATAAAAAGCGATTCGTCGGCAAACCGGATAGCTGAAGAGCCGTGATAACCGCGCACGCCCCCGGAACCGCCGTAACATAAACTCCCTGCTCTCGGCACTTACTCACCAGCTTGTAGCCAGGGTCCGAAATCAATGGCGCGCCGGCGTCGCTGACCAAAGCCATAACATTGCCTTCGTTAATTATATCAATCAGCTGCTGTGCCTGCTGCTCTTCATTATGATCCTGATAGGTAATAAACTTTTTATGCAACGGCAAACCTAATAGCGAAAAAAGTTTTTTCGTCATTCTGGTATCTTCACAAGCAACAATCGGAGCTTCGTTTAACACATCTAAAGCCCGCTGAGAGATATCCTGCAAATTGCCGATTGGCGTAGAAATCAAATAAAGACCGCTTTTTAACATCAAATTCACTTTACAAAAACAAGTTTAAGCATTATTACTTTAGATATTGTTTTATATTTTGAGGAAAAATGCAAGTGTTAAAAAAAATCAACGCCCTACTTTTATCGTTTGCCCTTGCCGGCTGCAGTTTGCTTCAGCATTCCGGCTCTATGCCACAGCAAACTTTTGACTATCAAAACAGTATTCCGCAAAATATGGTGGAAACCACTGATTATTCACACATTGATTTAGGTAATTCCGATAGTTTTCGAGTCGCAATGCTTTTACCTTTAAGCGGTAAAGTCAGCGATACGGGGCAGAATATGAAAAACGCCGCCATGATGGCTATTGGCGACCTCAATAACAACAATCTGGTTGTACAATTCTATGATACAAAAGGCACAACAAGTGGCGCTCGCATTGCTGTTGAAAACGCCGTTAACGCTAAAAGCGACTTAATTGTCGGCCCGCTGTTGGGTGAAGAAGTTTCAGCTATTACCGAGCCGGCTAAAAGCGCCGACATTCCGGTAATTTCTTTTTCTACCGCGCCCAATGTTTTACAAGATGGCGTCTATACTATGGGCTTGTTAAACGAAGAGCAAATTGAACGCATTATCCGCTATGCCGTATCGCAAGGACGTATGAAACTGGCTATTATGCTGCCGGATAGCCAAAGTGGCATCAATATGCTTAAAGCGGCCATAAACGCTGCCCAACTGCACGGTGCATCTATTGTTAAAGTTGGTTTCTATGCTCCAAACAGTATGGACTTCACTAATTTAGCGGCGCAAATAACCGGTTCGGCCCGTGTTGCGGCTTCGCAGCAAAAAACAAAACCTAACGACAAAAAAGAAGAACAAACAGAAGAAGAAATTGCACCTTTGGATTTTGACGCTTTACTGGTTCCGGAATTTGGAAACCGCTTAAAAGCTATAACCTCCATGTTTAGCTATTATGATGTTTCCGCGCCCGAAGTTTTATTTTTAGGCACTTCTGTTTGGGGCAACACAAACCTAAGCAAAGAAACAGAGCTATACGGGGCTGCTTATCCGATAATGTCTATGTCGCGTTTGGCTATTTATAAGCAAAAATATTATGATATGTTCAATCAACGTTCAAATGACCTCAGTATTTTCGCTTATGACGCCGTGGCTTTGTCTTCTGCCTTATCGCACAAGGATAAAGATTACTTGAAAGAAGCCATTACTTCGCTTGACGGCTTCTATGGCATGAGCGGCGCTTTCCGAATTTTTGCTAACGGAAAAAATGAGCATGGTCTGGATATAGTAAAAGTTACGGCTAACGGCCCGCAGTTGATTGAAGCCGCATCTAATAAATTTTATTCGGCAAATCCGGCTTATGCGCAAAGCGGCGTTTCCGATTTTTATATGCCGCAAATTTATGGCAAAAACGCCGATGAGCTGCGCCAGATTTTGTTAAACGTGCAATAAGTTTATTTTTTGCTTGCAAAATATGTAATTTTGCCCATTATGAAAGGGTATTTATTAATGAAGGGCTTAGGGTTGGAAAACCGCCAACTCGGTCAGGTTCGGAAGAAAGCAGCCGTAACGGTTTGTACAAGGTCTAAGTCCCTTCGCCTTAATGAGTTTATAAAAGAATGGCTGATAACAACACGCAATATGTAGCTTTAGCTCGTAAATATCGTCCGCAGACTTTTGAAGATTTGCTTGGACAAGACGCGCTTGTGCAAACACTAACCAACGCCATTCAAAATAATCGCCTGCATCATGCCTATATTCTAACCGGAATTCGCGGTGTCGGTAAAACCACTACTGCACGCTTAATTGCCCGCGCCATAAATTGCACTGGTCCGGACGGCAAAGGAGGCCCAACGATTCACCCTTGCGGAGAATGTGAAAACTGTAAAGCCATTGCTGCTGACCGCCATATAGACGTGATTGAGCTTGATGCCGCCTCCAAAACCGGTGTCGACGATATGCGAGAAATCCTAGACGGCGTGCGTTATAAGCCAACCATGGCTCGCTACAAAGTGTACATTATTGACGAAGTTCATATGCTTTCTAAAAGTGCTTTCAATGCTCTGCTAAAAACTTTGGAAGAGCCGCCTGCTCATGTAATGTTTATTTTTGCCACCACCGAAATCCGCAAAGTACCGGTTACTATTCTCTCTCGCTGCCAACGTTTTGATTTGCAGCGTATCAACATAGAAACTTTAGTCAAATTGTTTCATAAAGTTTTGGCGGCAGAAAATATTGAAGCCGAAGACGAGGCTCTGCACATGGTTGCCCGCGCTGCCGATGGTTCGGCGCGTGATGGACTTTCTATGTTAGATCAGGCTATTGTGCTTGGCAACGGCAAAATAGAAAACGCAACCGTTAAAAATATGTTGGGCTTGGCAGATAGACAGCAAACGTTCGCAATGTATGAAAAATTGCTGGAAGGCAACGTTGCCGAAGTTTTACAGATTTTACACCAACTCTATAGCGACGGCGCTACACCGATGCTTATTATTCAAGACTTGGTTGATATCACCCACCTTTTGGCAAAAGTAAAAATCATTCCTGATTATATCAATGATTCGTCTGTTGGCGAAAATGACCGTGAAATGTGTAAAAAACTTAACGCGGCACCGATTAGTATACTTTCTAAGATTTGGCAAATGCTGATAAAAGGTATTAGCGAGCTGCAATACGCCGATGTACAAATAGATGCGCTGGAAATGATACTGATGCGCATAGCCTACTCCGCTAATATGCCGACTCCTGCAGACCTGCTGAAGGAATTAAAAAAAAAATCAAGAATGAATAATTTTGCGAATAAGCCGCAAATTATTCTAAATTCAAGTACACATATAGCAAATACAGATGCACATATTGCCTCGGAGCTGACTGAAGATAGCGAAGGATTTGAACTATCCACTCCAGAAGAATTAGTCAAACTGTTAAACGCCAAAAGGCAAATGCTATTGCTTTATGCCGTTAAAAACGATATGTCGTTCAAAGAATTCACCGCTGGGAAAATGCGAATAGCCCTTTCGGAAAAGGCCGATAAAGACTTAATTGCTAATTTACGCAAATTTCTCGCCAAAGAAACCGGCGTTTCGTGGGTTATAGATATTGATTATGAACCACTTGGCGAAACTCTGGCTTTTAAAGAAAACAAAGAGCTGGAACGCGATAAAAAAAATATCTCTGAATATCCTTTAGTAAAAGCTATACTAAGTGAGTTCAGTGGTGCTAAAATAGAAACCGTTATCCGGAAAGCGGTTGAAGACGCCGAAGAGGAAGAGGCGGCTGAATTTACTGTTCCGGAAGAAAATTCTGAAACTTATGATGATGAGGATAATTAAATGCTAAACATTCAAGGAATTATGAAACAAGCTCAACAAATGCAGCGTAAAATGCAAGAAACTCAAGCCAAATTAGCGCAAGAAGAAAAAGAAGGCGTCAGCGGCGGAAATTTGGTTAAAGTCGTATTGAACGGTAAATCTGAAATGAAAAAAATCAGTATTGATAAATCGTTGATGAACGCTGAAGAAGTTGATGTTTTGGAAGATTTGATTCTTGCAGCATATAACGACGCTCATCAAAAAATTGATGCGATGATGGAAGAAGGTATGAAAGAAGCCACCAACGGTGTTGGTTTGGGCGGTTTGAAACTTCCGTTCTAAAATCGAGGCATTATCGTGCAAGGGAAAGAAATCGAAAAGCTGACTAAAATTATCGCCAAGCTACCGGCTTTGGGTACACGTTCGGCACGGCGGATTGTTTTGCAGCTTTTAAAAAAGAAAGAAACAGCTCTTTTACCTTTAATCACTGCTCTGCAAGAAGTAGCTGATAATGTAAAAAAATGTCCGATATGCGGTAATTTTGACACCCAAGAGCCATGTTCTGTTTGCCAAGATACCACCCGTGATAAAGAAACTGTCTGCGTCGTGCAAGATGTTGCCGATTTATGGGCAATGGAAAGAGTCGGACTTTATCGCGGTCAATATCATGTTTTAGGCGGCATACTTTCGGCTCTTGATGGTGTTACTCCTGATGATTTAAACGTAGAAGGTCTGTTTGCCCGTTTGCCCAGCGGTGTAATTAAAGAAGTTATTTTAGCTCTGCCGGCAACGATTGACGGTCAGATTACCGCACACTATCTTTTGTCGCGCCTCAAAGAATTTCCGGTCAAGGTCACGACTTTAGCTCAAGGCATTCCGCTTGGAGCAGAACTTGATTATATGGACGACGGAACAATTCAATTGGCTCTATCAGCGCGAAAAGAACTCTAAAAATATAAAGCCTGTATTATACAGGCTTTATATTTTTTATTTCCGCTTACTAGAATCTCTTGCCATATTGCAATAATTTATTGCGGACAAATCCTCGCAAAGAAACTTCCGGCCTTGCTCCGTAATGGCTGATAATTTCAGATGCGGCAATACCGCCAATCATTGCGCAAGTGCCCAGACTGCGTTTATTAACCAAACCAAATAAAAATCCTGCCGCATATAAATCTCCGGCACCGGTAGAATCCACAACGGTTTCCGGTTTTACAGGTTCGGCTTCTACAAAAATTTTAACCCGTCCGTTTACCACTACCGAGCCGCGTGAATCTCTGGTTATAGCAGCAATTTTAACCATTGGTTTTATCATATCCAATGCCGCGGCAAAATCTTCGGTTTCAAACAAAGCTTTAAGTTCCATTTCATTGGCAAAAAGCAAATCCACATGATTTTTTATCAAATCCAACATATGGTCACGATGAGAAGAAACACAATAGCGGTCAGAAACCGTAAATGCAACTTCACGCCCATATTTGTGAGCCAATTCACAAGCTTTTAAAACCGCTTCATGCGCCATTGGTTCGTCCCATAAATAACCTTCAATAAAAATTATTTTAGATTCGCTGATAAGCTTTTCATCAATATCTTCCACAGAAAGTTTGCGCGAAGCCCCTAAATATGTAAACATAGAGCGCTGCGCATCAGGCGTTACCAAAACAATACTGCGTCCTGTCGCCGGACCTTCTTCCAGCGGTGATGTAAAGCAGTCAATACCGGCGGCGCCGATATCGCGTTTAAAAACCTGTCCCAATTCATCATCATGAACTTTACCGATAAACGCACAATCCGCACCCAGCGATGCCATACCGGCAACCGTGTTTGCCGCCGAGCCGCCGGAAACTTCGCGTTCCGGAATAATATCGTTATAAATTTTACCTGCTTCTGCCGCTTCCACCAATGTCATGCAGCCTTTAGTCAAATTTCGCTCTTTCAAAAAAGTATCTCCGACTTTAGCCAAAACATCTACAATAGCGTTACCGATTCCAACCACATCATAAACTGTATTTTGCTCGCTCATAACAATCATCTCCCTAAATTTTTTTATACTGTATAATCTAAAGACTTAAATTTCAAGTCTTCAAACATGAAAAATTAAGCCGGCCACGGCAGATATAATTATATAGAATATAGCGCTTTTCTTATAAAAACGCATAGCGACAACCAGCAACGCCAACAAACCCGCTGTTTGATAATTCACAATAGATTCTTTGGCAATATCCCAACCGGCAAACAGTATCAGCGCCAACACTGTCGGTCGGATTCCGCCCAAAACCCTCAGCACATTAGGATTATCTTTCCACTTGGTCAAAATTTTAGAAATCAAATATACGACAATAACCGACGGCGTAACCAAACTCAGCGTTGCCCATAGGCTGCCCCAGACACCAGCCGCTTTATAGCCGGCGTAGGTTGCCATATTTATCCCGACCGGCCCAGGTGTAGATTGTGAAACCGCTATCATATCCGTAAGTTCTTTGGCGGTAAACCAGTCATATTGTTCCGTCAAATCGTATAAAAACGGTACGGTAACCAAACCGCCGCCAACAGCAAACAAACCGATTTTGAAAAATTCTAAAGCCAAAATAAAATATGTCATTTTTTCCTCTTATAATCCGGAATAAAAGCACCGGCCGCCGCTAAAACCACTATCACCACCGCCGACAGGTTACAAAACAAAAGCAGCGCCGACGCCAGTCCAAAGACAAGATAATCTCGATAGCGGCATATTCCTTTTTTCCACATTCCGATAACCGTATCAATAATCAAAGCTATCACACTAACGCGTATACCGTCAAAAGCCCATTGTACATATTGATTATCCATATATTGCCGCAATAGCATGGCCACCAATAAAATAATAACGACTGACGGAGAAATCACACCGAGCGTTGCCAAAATCATTCCCCAAAAACCACGCAGCTGATATCCAATAAAAGAAGCCGCGTTAACAGCAATAATCCCTGGAGTGCATTGCCCGATTGAATAATAATTCAAAAGTTCTTCTT